>CAZEOY010000431.1:0-3916 GCA_964513835.1 uncultured Syntrophobacteraceae bacterium | reverse complement strand
GCGCATGGCGGTGAAGCGCCCGACGATTTGGTGGAGGAGCTCTTCCGGCGTTGCATGGAATTTGCCCAGGGGAGCGGCCTTGAGGATGACATTTCTCTCCTGGTGCTGGAATACAACGGTTGAACCGGCGGGCTGATCGGCCAGCGATAACATCGCACAAGCTCAGAGAATCAGAGCTCCTGATTATCTTTGGGATGTTGAACATGTTAGGCCCTCTGCTGTTGGACTGTTCCAGCCTGTACCACTGGGTGATGCAGATGGCTGCACCGCCTCACTCAGTCGTTTTGCCGTCGTGATTCGACCTTCCTTCGGGATCGTCCGACCGTGAGGTCATTGCACGTGCAGGTCTCGGACATGGGTTCTGATATCCCATTGCTCGCCGTTGGAGACTGCCTCGACGGCGCCGTGTACGTCCGTTCGAAAGACAGGTATCCGCCGCTCCTGACAGCGCCTGAGCACCGCCTCGGAGGGGAAGCCGAAGATATTGTCCCGCCCGCAGGAAAACAAGACGGCTTCAGGCCGAAAACGGTCGAGCAGCGTCCCCCCCGTTGAGCGGTTGCTCCCGTGGTGGGCCGCAACCAGGAGGTTTCGGTAAGTTTCGTCCGGATCGAGCCTCAGCCGTTCCTCCACGGACTGGTCGATGTCTCCCGGCAGGAGAGCTCGGGTGTTGCCAAATTTCACTTCCAGGACAATGGAGGTATTGTTCAGATCTTCCCCATCCCAGGAGTGTTCAAGGAATCCGGGGGACGGGTGTAAAACGGAAACGCGACAGGCCCCCATCTCACGTTCTCCCTGGATCTCGGGCAGCAGCAGGATCGGGATGCCTCGCTTTTCAGCGATACAGGAGAGCTCTGTCCTCATTTCTCGAGTGGTGGAAAGGCCGGTTTCCCAGAAGTGCCCCACGGAAAAATGGGACAGGATGAATTTCAGCCCGTTTCGATGGTCGGGGTGGTCGTGGGACAGGATCACATGATCCAGGCGGTTGACGCCCGCCTGCCACAGGAACGGTGCCAGCGCCGCCCGCCCGATGTCGAATGAATCATCGTGGAACCCCCCGCCATCTACGAGCATGGTCTCTCCCGTTGGAAACCTCAGCAGTGTCGAAGAGCCCTGACCGACATCGATGACATTGACCTTGAGGAGAGGAGGCGCGCCGGTCTCTTTGGCCCACGAGGGCAGAAACTGAAAGGAGAGAGCCAGAAGCGACAAGCCGGCGACAGCTGCCGACCGCCTGCGCCACGTCCAGGGGGAGTTCAGGATGAGGAGCCCGCCGTAATAGGCCACGACCGCACCGAGACCCACAGTTCCAACCCAGAAATAGGCCCATGAGAGACTGCTCAAGCGCAGGATCAGCCAGAGGCAGAATTCCACCACCCAGCCTCCGGCTTGAAAAAGGAAGTAAGCCAGGGAGTCCTGGATCGTGAGCAGGACCAGCCCCGTCAAACCCAGCGGCAGAGCGATGAAGCCAACCACGGGAACGAGCACGGTGTTGGCCAGAAAACCGGCAAAGGAGAGGCCGTGGAAATGATGGATGATGATGGGCAATACCATAAGGTTGACGGCCAGGGATACCCAAAACGCTTCGGCGAAGGGCCGAAGCAGGCGGCCGATCACCCGGTTCTGTGCTGCGGCTGTCCCACCTTCGCCAAAAACCCTGCGGGAGAGGTTTGGGTAGACGACGAAAAGGCCGATCATGGCTGCGAATGAGAGTTGAAAGGAGACCTGTCCGATGCTGTTGGGCCATGTCATCAGGATGGCCAGAGCCGCAAGGGCCAGGGTGGACATCCCGTCCGGAAGACGTTGGCGGAGCAAGGCCCATGTGAATAACCCGAGCATGATGACCGATCTCCAGGTGGGAATGGCCAGACCGCTCACCAGCGCATAAGCTGCTACGGCAGCCATGGCCGGCCAACGGGCGATCTGCTGATCGCTGGTCTGCTGAAGGAGGCAGGGTGCTGCAATACGAACCAGACGGCAGGTGATCCAGAAAACACCGAGGCTCACGAGGCCCAGGTGCAGTCCTGAGATGGAAAGGAGGTGGGCGAGTCCAGTTCGATTCAGGTGGTCGTTCCACTGAGCTGGAAGGGGGTAACCGAGAAGCAGCGCCCCGTAGAAATCGGCTGTGTCCTGTGGTAGATTCGACTTCAGCCACAGGCGGGCATCCTGGCGAAATGCGTCGAATACCGCCAGGATGCCCAACGGCGTGAAGCTCGCGAAGACGCCGTTTCTCGATGGATCCTGAGCTCTCAACAGCGGCCGGTCATCGGGGACATACGCTCGACCGTAAATGCCCTTTTCTGCCTGGTAGGCCACATAATCGAAACCACCCGGATTGCTGAATCCCCTGAGCGGCCTCACGGTGAGGCGAGCCAGGAATCGATCTCCTGGCAGCCATCTGGCTGATCCTGCAGCCGTTCGACCGATGGTGAGCAGGATGTCTGCGCCCACCGGCCTGACTCGATCAGTCTCGATGGCATGAATCAGGCGGATCTGGAGCCTTGCCCGCTCCTCCTCAAAGTTAACGGGGGCGACGAGCTCGGCCAGGTAAAGAGTCTGCGGCCTTGAGTAGCAGAATGAGATGGAAGCCGGGAATCGGAGATTCGAAGCGGCCAGATGAGCGCCAAGCATGCCCAAAAGGCCAAAACAAATCATTACGGCTGTTGGAGAACGCCGCGCCGCAAGACGAGGCAGAAGCCCCAGAGCAACGTAAGCGAGGACCAGCGCTGATGCAGTTAGCAAGACATGGGACGGGATTTGGGTGGGGACTAAACGACCCGCAATCACTCCGGCAACGAAGGCCAGGGACATCCAGAAGAGGGGCCGCACACGCACCGAGCTCATGGGAGATCAGACTTAGAGGCTATCTCAAAACCCTCCGATACCGTCACCCCGGCGAAAGCCGGGGTCCGGTGAACCGCATAGAACCTGGATTCCGGCTTTCGTCTGAATGACGATCGATGGCAGTCTTGTGGTCTTGGGATAGTCACTTAGGTTTCTTTCAGGTTCTGGATCTCACGGTGGTAGGCTTCCATGAGATCCTCAAACCGGACAATCCCAATGACGCCGGTCTGACCGTCTTCAATGGGGATCTGCCCGTACTGAGACATCAAGAAGAGGTTCAGAGCCTCGTAGAGATTGTCGTTCAGCCCAAGACTTACGGGCGGTGAGGCGAGCTCTCCGACCACCAACAGATCGGTCACCGCGTCATCAAACATGACCTCCCGGATGTCCGCAAGACACAGGATCCCCTGTAGCTGGAAATCATCGTCCACCACGGGAAAGAACGATGCCCGTGTCTTGGTCAAAAGCCTTCTCAACCCTGCGAGAGACATGTCCTGCGGGAGCATCATGACCGGAGTGTCCCTGCGGAAGATGTCAGCGACCTTCAGATGCTGCAGCAGATTGATGACGCGATCCGAGTGGTGCGCCGGCGAGTGGAACTTATTCAAAACCTGCTTTTCGTAAAGGCTCCAGCGATGGGACAAAAGAATGGCGATGACGGAAGTGAACATGAGCGGAACCACCAGGCCATAGCCGCCCGTCATCTCGCAGACCATCAGAAGTGCTCCTATGGGAGCCTTGGCCACACCGGCGAAGAAAGCGCCCATTCCCACCAGGGCCATGGCTCCGGGGTGCGGCGCAATCTGCGGGTACCAGGACTGACTGACCTGTCCCACGGCCCCCCCCAGCATGGCCCCGATGAACAGCGAGGGTCCGAAGACTCCGCCGCTCCCGCCGGAGGAGATGGTGCAGGAGGTGGCCGCTATCTTGAGTCCGGCCAGGGTGAACATGGCCAAAAAGGGCAGATCTCCCCGCAGGGCTTCCTGAATGGTGCCATACCCGCCGCTCAGCACCTTGGGCTGCCAAAGGCCCATGATCCCGACCAGCAGACCCCCGAAAGCCGGGATGAGGGGCT
>CAZEOY010000430.1:0-3920 GCA_964513835.1 uncultured Syntrophobacteraceae bacterium | reverse complement strand
CCTTCAGCAAATCCGGCATGGCCGTTTGTTGCCTTGTGTGGCCATCGTTTTCTCACCTTTGAGCCATGGGGGATGACTCCAGGCTGAGCTCCTTGCCGCCAGCGCCCATCGGGAGGTCAGTGGCGCGGCAAATCCGACAAGGGTTGAAGGATGGCTGAATGATACAAACGATGGAGGAGCTGAGGGCAACCGCGCACGGATGCCGGGGAATCAAATTGGGCATTCCAGGATCTCACCGGCACTCATGGCAAGGAAACCGGCGGACTCAGCCAGAGGGATTCGAATAAAAAGGGGATGAAATAAAAGGAACTATAAGGAAGTCAAAGGAAAGATCTTCGGAATGATAACGCGGAAACTACATTGAAAAAGGAATGAAACTCGCAACAGAACTTGCCAAGATTGAAAGATCGGCAGGTACCCATCTGCATAACCCATATGCTCTGGACTCTTTGATCGCCGGACAATAGAAGAAATACTGCACAGGGGTGAGATCTGCGTCCCCCGAGTGAGTCATTCCCTACTCACCATACTCTGGGTTGGTTTGTGCTGGATGTTGGGTCGCGACCCCACAGCAAGTCAAGCTGCCTGCAAGATGAAATCGACATGCAAAGCATCAAAGGGGAACTCGATACGGCCATCTTCAGTCTTTTGGAGTATGCCGGTATTCAAGAGTGCGCGAACATCACTGTGAACCGCCTTCACGTCACGCCCCAATCGGCGTGCAGTTTCACGAATGGTCAATGCTCCTGCGCCAGTCATCAATTTGAGCAACTCCCATCGCTTCCCTGTGAGCACTTTAAAAAGCAGGGCAGGCGACTCGAAACTGATAAAGGTCCCCTGTGCCTCTCCATCGAATGCCCGTAGCAAGCGCCTGTTGACTTTTTCACGGGGAGAAACAATTAGCGTGATGGTGCGCATCTCAAAGCCTCCAATTGTCCACATCGTTCCAGAAATCGTCGAGCAAAGCCTGGGGAGTCGTGAAAACGTATGAGATCTCTTTTCCATGGACGTGCTTGTGATCACCCTTGCCCTGCTCGTTGTCGTACCGCAAAACGCAATGCCCCTCCACTACCAAGGCAAGCCGATACTTGAAGACATGCTGACTGCCCATGGCAGGCGCTGGAAGACGCCACACCACCATTTCGACGAAAGCCTTCTCGGAGATCACGTGGCGCTCGTTGAGCATCAATTCAGCGTTCATGTTGGACAATATACCAACATCATGGGGTTTTTTCAATGGCCACAGCAGTCACCAAAGGCAGGTGGAACAACGTGGCGGTGCAGAAAGAAGCGCATGGGGTTCCCCGCGTGCACGCCTAATGAGAAAGTGATCAAAAGATTACAGCTTGCCAATCCAGAAAGCGCCGACAGGCGCCGCCAGCACGAAGAGCATGATTTGGACATGTTGACCGACCTTCGACCGTTGCAGATTTCCAGGATCAGGAGCGCCAGGATGGCATTGTGCTCAAATTTGGACCTCCCTCCCCGGTTCCGGCGTCTATTTCTGTGGACAAGCACCGTGAGGGACCTTGGTAACTGGCCCTACCCTCGCAATGAGGACGGGCATTCTTCCGACCATACGAGAGAGAGAACATGCATTGGAGTCTGATCGTCGATTCTGGGGCCTTTTAGCCATGTTCTTGGGGTTAGCGCAGGGGGCGATACAGGAAGGCGCGACTGGGAGCGACAGAAAGCCGGTAGATATGGCCCTAAGGGGTGGGATATATGCCGGGTGGAGCAGGACGTGGCCGGGCAGGACATTCCACCCAAGACAACGTCGCAGGCCCAGCCTCCCTGTCTTCGTCAGAGCCGGTCTCCTGAGGCGCTCCCGTGCCGCTCTTTCCACTTTCGGATCTCCTCAGGATCGGCCACCGCCGTCCTCCCTGCGCACCCGACAGGAAGCCCCAAGGTTCGCTCCCATCGCTGGACCGTGCGGACGCTGACGCTCCCGACGGCCTGGGCGATCTCGTTCCATCCCGTCAGCAGAGGCCGCCCGGCGGCTTCCATCAACTCCTCCTCGTCAATCGGGAGGGCGTAGGGGTCGGCGAAGGCGCCCTTCGAGCTGGCGTAGCATCGTGTGGGGGTCCTTGTTCCCTGGCGGCCAGGGCGAGTTCCCTGTCCTCTTCCAGGAAAAGTCCCCTCCTCCTGCCATTGTTCTGTAATTCGATCAGCGCGGCGTCGAACTACCTCTTTGAAATCTTCGAACTCCTGCAGAGTGTTTCCATTCGGCTTTCCCCATCGAGAAGTGAGCGGCGATGAGCTTGCGTTTCTGCTCATCCAGTTTCTGGGACGCATACCCCATTTCCTCGACTTTCCACCATTCGAGCGAGGAAGCACTCCCCTTGCGCTGGCAGAGGATCCCCGGCCGGAACCCGTCCTTGGACTTCCCATTCGAGCCAGACCCGGATGAGGAATTTGGTCTCCCCGTGAATGTGCCAAAACAAGGTACTAAAACACGGTGCTTCTGGTCGGAACCGCGCTCGACGTGGGTGAAGGCTCCTTTCTTCAAGGGCCTCGCGTTCACCGGAAAAGTAGGGCCTGCCTGCCTGTCCGTCTGCCCACACCGCCCTCTCTCCCTCACCGGCGGAAGAGCCTGCCGATTTCTCTTTACGCCTCACTTACCGGCTTCTCGATGGTAAGGCCATCTTTGGGGAGTGTTTGTTGTCCAGTCCGGATCGCAATCTGTGGCGGATTTCATGGGATCGCAGGGTGGGGAATACCGAAACATGCTTGGAGTCGAGGTGTTCTGAAATGGGCGATTAGGGGCCTCCTCGCACGGGTCGGCTTTTTGGGAACTGTGAAATTGATCCTGGTGCTTCCCCTACGCTTCCCCGACTAAAATGGGGTGTTCCAACTGATTTTTTGGGGCAGCCCACACGGGTGGAGGACCTAAAGATGCGAGCGCCTTCGCATCGAGATGAAAAATGGGCAAAACTGGCGTGTCTGAGGGGGATAGTGTTGGGAACAAAAAAGGCAAGCCATTTAAAATGGCTTGCCTAAAGGATTTACGGTGGAGCGGGAGACGGGCTTCGAACCCGCGACCCTCAGCTTGGAAGGCTGATGCTCTAGCCAGCTGAGCTACTCCCGCGTGTGAATGAAGAGGTCTTTAGCATGTGACGGGGGTGCTTTTCAATTGAAAAATAGGGCCGCCTCCATTAAGTAAGTCAATGCCAGCGTGTATCTGCCGTGGTTCTGCGCCATGGGGCATCCCCCTGCGAGGGGGGCGGTGAAGGAGACCCGTGCCAGACGTTGCCGCAGGTCTCGCTCTTGCGCATCGGTACTCCGAGAAGACTGGGTTTCAACGAGAAGGGGTAATCATGGTCAAGCTGTACGACGATCTGGCCAGCCAGGTCAACATGTTGGAGATCTTCAAAGCCCGTCGCAACGTTGAGGACGTCCTCAAACCCACTCACCTGACTTATTACAAGAGACTCTCGGATGAACTCGGAGCCTCCATCTACCTCAAGCACGAAAACCATCTCCCCACAAACTCGTTCAAAGTCCGCGGCGCAGTGAATTTCATGGCTCAACTCACGCCGGACATTCAGCGAAGCGGCATCGTCGTCGCCACCCGCGGCAACCACGGCCTGGCCGTTGCGTGGGCTGCTCAAACGAAGGGCGTCTTCTGCAATGTGGTGGTTCCCGAAAACAACGATCCCGAGGTCAGTGCGCAGATCATCTCCTATGGGGCGCAGGTCATCGAGCGGGGAGCCGATTTCTACGAAACGCAGGACTACTGCGAGGAACTGTCTGAAAAAACTGGATATTATTATTTGAGGCAGGGATCCGATCCCCTTCTGCTGACGGGCATCGCCACCATGGGACTCGAAATTTTCGAGGAACTTCCCGATGTCGAAGTCATTCTCATGCCCATCGGCGGGGGCACCGGTTGCGCGGCTCTGGCCAAAGTTGTCCAGGGA
>CAZEOY010000429.1:0-3930 GCA_964513835.1 uncultured Syntrophobacteraceae bacterium | reverse complement strand
ACCCGCACGCTGATCGAGCCAGGCTGATCGAAATGGGCTATGAATCGTTGAATACGGGGACGATTCTGGTGCGTGCGGTCAATGAATCGTCCCCATCGACGTCCGCGTCCAGGGGGTCGCCCATGTCCGCGGCTAAGTCTTCCAAGAGCCGGGCAAAGTCGAAACGGACCGTCGGCACGGACGCGCCGACTTCCATCGCCGCCAAAACAAGAGCGACCCGTACATCCAAAGCAAGAGCCGCCACGCCGACCGCCGGCAGCGATACGACCCGGGAGTCTACGGCTCGTGTCAAATCCGGCAAGGACAAGGGATCCAAAGGGAGCAAAACTGCTGAGTCCTCGCAGACGGCGCGTCGGGGAACCAAAGGAACGAAGAGCATCGAAACATCCAACCGGTCCAAAGAAGCCTCGGCCGGGCAAGCTCAGCTCGCGACCCGGTCATCCGGTGACGCCGGGAAATCCGGTGACGCCAAGCCAGACAAAGCCAAATCCCCAAAAGGCCGTATATCCGAAAAGGCCGTGGAAGTGAAGAAGAGTGCCTCCACCAGCACTTCAGGCAGCTCCGCGCCCACCCAAAAACAAAAGACCTCTTCACCCCAGCCCTCCATTCGCAAGATCAACCCCGACCAGAAGTCTCCGACTTCGGGGGGCGAAGCCCGCAAAAGCTCCAGTTAGGCCGTCCCGCATCCCCAGGCGTGTGTGACACTTCGCCTCTTTTCCTTTTCCCCTCCCTCGGGGAGGTCCGACCCTCATCGACGCAAGACAAAACCCGCGACATTCTACATTTTTGTAAACATTTTATACACACTTATGTAAAACTTCTGCCCTTGATCCCCGTTCGCCCAATCGCCACCATCTCATTTTTATTTAATTATATCCATCTATTATAAGATACACCTCCTATCACTCCCGCAAGCGGCATGGTGCGTGCTCTAGGAGGGAGCCAACGCTTCATATTCGCGAACGGAGGACATCATGAGGAAGATAGCGATCTACGGAAAAGGCGGAATCGGAAAATCGACCACAACTCAGAACACGGTAGCCGGTCTGGTGGAGATGGGCAGAAGAGTCATGGTGGTGGGTTGCGATCCCAAGGCGGATTCAACAAGGCTTTTGCTGGGCGGCCTCTCTCAGAAGACCGTTCTCGATACCCTGCGGCTCGAGGGTGAGGACGTGGAGCTCGAAGACATTCGCAAAGAAGGCTTCAACGGCGTGGTCTGCGTCGAGTCGGGGGGGCCCGAGCCGGGTGTCGGCTGCGCCGGCCGCGGCATCATCACCTCCATCAACCTGCTGGAGCAGCTCGGGGCCTATGCCGAGGACGAGAAGCTCGACTACGCCTTCTATGATGTGCTCGGCGACGTCGTCTGCGGCGGATTCGCCATGCCCATCCGCGAAGGGAAGGCCCAGGAGATTTACATCGTGGTATCGGGCGAGATGATGGCCATGTACGCCGCCAACAACATCTGCAAAGGCATCGTCAAGTTCGCCGAAGCCGGCGGCGTTCGGCTGGGCGGGCTGATCTGCAACAGCCGCAAGGTGGACAACGAGCAGGAGATGATCGAGGCCCTGGCCGCACGGCTGGGCACCCAGATGATTCACTTCGTTCCCCGGGACAACATGGTTCAGAGAGCGGAGATCAACCGCAAGACCGTCATCGAGTACGATCCGGCCCACCCCCAGGCCGACGAGTATCGAACCCTCGCCCGCAAGATCGAAGAGAACGAGAGGTTCGTGGTCCCCAAACCCATGCACACCGACGAATTGGAGAAGCTCCTCATCGAGCACGGCATCGCCAACTAGGACAGGAGGGCGAAAATGACTGCCCGGATCAGCTGGCTCCGAGCTTGCTGGCTCCCGAGCTGGAGCCTGGGAACCAGCAAATACTTGGGTCATCATTCCGGCGTTCTTCAAGCCGGAATCCACAACAGAACCTTGGATGCCGGCCAAAGAACCGCCGGCATGACGAGATGAAAACGGACATGTGCTTCTGAGAAACTGCACCAGGAAACCCAAGCGGAGGCATGGATTCACTCGGCGAACCCAGCCGATGCGGTGTCCGTCAAGGAGAATTGAAACCATGATCATGATTCGATCCATCGTGAGACCTGAAAAAGTGGACAGCGTCATGGCGGCGCTCATGGATGCAGGATTTCCGGCCGTGACCAAGATGTCGGTCGTTGGGCGCGGCAAGCAGCGGGGCATCAAGATCGGCGAGATCACCTACGACGAGATCCCCAAGGAGCTGCTGCTGACCGTCGTCAAGGACGACGACAAGGACTTCGTCATCAAGACCATCGTGAAAGCCGCACGCACGGGGGACAAAGGGGCTTTCGGAGACGGGAAGATATTCATCACACCGGTCGAAGAAGTCTACACCATCAGCTCCGGCATCATTGAAATGGCCAACGGAGAAACGGGACAGGTGAAGCTATGAAAGAGGTCATGGCCATTGTTCGCATGAACATGATGAATAAGACCAAACGGGCCCTGGCGGATGCGGGCATTTCGTCCATCACCGCCCGGGATGCCCTGGGACGCGGAAAAGGCCTGGTGGACCTGACCGTGCTCGAAGGGGCCGAGAAAGGCTACGAGGAGGCTATCGCCCATCTGGGCCAGAGCCAGCGGCTCATTCCCAAGCGGATCTTCAGCGTCGTCGTGCCGGACAAGCTGGTTTCCCGAACAGTCAAGACCATCATCAAAACCAACCAGACGGGCAAATCGGGAGACGGCAAGATCTTCGTCATTCCCGTGCTCGACGCGGTTCGAGTCAGAACGGGCGAGAGCGGCAACGGCGTTTTGGATGAGGTTTGAGAAGCGGTCACGAAAAGCTTCGAGTTTCTTCGTTGACATAGCGTCACCCCCGCGAAAGCGGGGGGCCAGGAATCCCCGTGGAATCTGGGTTCCCGCTTTCGCGGGAATGACGGTCCGGCGTTAAGTCAAGAGCATTGCCACCAGCAGGAGATATAGGAAATGAGCAAGGTTCCTCTTTCAGATGAAAGCTGTATGCCGGAAGAGATCCCACCGGAAGAGGTGAAGGGTGAGTTGATCGAAAAGTACCCGACCAAGGTGGCCCGCAAGCGGGCCAGGTCCATCGTCATCAACAAGGTGGAAGAAGGCGGGTGCGTGCCCGAGATTCAGGCCAACGTCAAGACCATCCCCGGCATCATCACCCAGCGCGGGTGCACCTATGCAGGCTGCAAGGGCGTGGTGCTGGGGCCGACCCGGGACATCGTGAACATCACCCACGGCCCTATCGGGTGCGGGTTCTACAGCTGGCTCACGCGCCGCAACCAGACCAGGCCGCCGAGCCCCTCCGACGAGAACTACATGACCTACTGCTTCTCGACGGACATGCAGGAGGAGCAGATCGTCTTCGGGGGTGAGAAGAAGCTCAGGGCGGCCATCCAGGAGGCCTACGACCTTTTCCATCCCAAGGCCATCGCCGTGTTCTCCACGTGCCCCGTGGGGCTCATCGGAGACGACGTCCATTCGGTGACCCGTGAAATGAAGGAGAAGCTGGGCGTGAATGTCTTTGCGTTCAGCTGTGAGGGCTACAAGGGAGTGAGCCAGTCGGCCGGCCACCACATCGCCAACAATGGGATCTTCACCCACGTGGTGGGCCTGGATGACACGGACCGCGGAGGCGAGTTCAAGATCAACCTGCTCGGAGAATACAACATCGGGGGCGATGCTTTTCTCATCGAACGCCTCTTCGAGGAATGCGGCATCACCCTGGTCTCGACCTTCAGCGGCAATTCGAGCATCGATGCCTTCGCCAACGCGCACACGGCGGACTTGAACTGCATCATGTGCCACCGCTCCATCAACTACGTGGCGGAGATGATGGAGAAGAAGTTCGGGATTCCCTGGATCAAGGTGAACTTCATCGGCGCAAGGGCCTCGGCCAAGTCCCTCCGCAAGATCACCCAGT
>CAZEOY010000428.1:0-3938 GCA_964513835.1 uncultured Syntrophobacteraceae bacterium | reverse complement strand
ATCGTCACCGCCAATACCCTGCAGACGGCTCTCAACCTTTATCAGCAAGGTGCGGACTTTGTCTTCATACCCAGAATACACTCCGCAAGGTTGGTTGCCCGGATCATCACCGATTCCCTGAACGGAAAACTCGACGGACACCGCGACACCGAGATGGCAAACCTCCTGGAGCGACGCGAAGTCCTGGGATAGCGGAGCAGCCTCGATGAGGAATGGGGGCGGCTGCAAACAATTTCCCCACACGTTGGACCCCGCCCAGTAAACCAGCCGTTGTGCCTTTCCTTTCCTTATGCCATAAGTGGCGCAGCGCAGGGGTCGAGGCATTCCGCACCCGTTGCTCGATTCGATGGCGCTTTGCCTTCCAACGTCTATTGACCCCTTGCCCCGAGCCCATCTGAGCGGCCTGAGCATTCCCTGGTGGAGGAGGTGATGGAAATCAGGTTTTGAGCGGCGTCCGGCTTGATCCTGTTTCATTGTCGTTGCGCCCGAATAGGCAAAATGAGCTTATGGATCTGCACCGAATCAAGAGTGCTCTACCAGAGGAGGAGGCGAGCGAGAGTTGGTGAAAAAAATAATGTTTATCACGGTATTGTCGTTTTTTGCTTTGATTGCTGCGAGCACCCAGGCACCGACCTCCGGCAGCCAGCAGCCAAAGATACAGGATCTCATCCTTTCCACAACCACCTCTACCGTGGATTCGGGTCTGCTCGATGTCTTGATCCCGGCATTTGAGAAGAAGACGGGCCACCGCGTGAAGACGATCTCTGTCGGAACGGGACAGGCTTTGGCCATGGGTGAGAAGGGTGAGGCGGATGTGTTGCTCACCCACGCTCCGGATTCGGAAAAGAAGCTCGTCGATTCCGGCGCCGTCACCAACTACCAGCTCGTCATGCACAATGATTTCGTGATCGCCGGCCCGCCGAGCGACCCAGCGGGGATCAAAGGAAAGACCAGTGCTGACGCATTCAAGGCTATTGCTGCCAAAGGGTCCGTGTTTGTCTCCCGGGGCGACGATTCAGGCACTCACAAGAAGGAGCTCTCCATCTGGAAGAAGGCCGAGATTACGCCTCAAGGAGGCAAATGGCATCAGGAGTCTGGACAGGGGATGGGATCGACGCTTCTCATGGCTTCAGAAAAGCAAGGCTATACGCTGACGGATCGCGCTACGTATCTCGCTCAAAAGAAGAATTTGAGTCTCGAAATCCTTTCCGAAGGAGACAAGGGGCTGCTCAACATCTATCACGTCATGGAAGTCAACGCTCACAAGTTCCCCAAAGTGAATGCAGCGGGAGCCAAGGCTTTCGTTGAATTCATGATCGCTCCTGAAACCCAGAAAATGATCGGTGAATTCGGCAAGGACAAGTTCGGCCAGTCCCTCTTCTTTCCCGATGCGGGCAAGCAGATGTAGAATTGGTGATGGGACAGAGGACCGAGTTCAGAATGTCGTCACGGAAGGACTGTGAGAGGTACCCTTCTCCTACTTTTTACCCCCTGCATCGTGTGGCGGGACTGAACCATCCCGAGCAGAGGAGGTCCCGAGCAGAGGAGGAGACAGCCGTGAAGCAGCAGGATACGATGCTCCACGCGACTGGCCTGCGGTTGGAGCTTGGCGGTCATGAGATCTTCAACATCGCAGAGCTGGCAATCCAGAGGGGAGAAGTGCTCGCTCTCGTCGGGCCCAATGGAGCAGGCAAATCGAGTCTTTTACTCACGTTAGCCCTGCTCCAGCCTCCGACTGCCGGCACCATTTGCATCGGCGGAGAAACGGCAACCAACGGCAACCGATTGAGGCTGCGAAGAAGAATGGCCGTCGTATTTCAGGAAGCGCTTCTCCTCGATTTCACGGTGCGGCAGAACATCATGGCGGCATTGAGGATCAGGGGGGTTCCTCGCCAGGAAGCTGCACAGAGGGTGAATCGATGGCTCGATCATTTCGGGATTTCCCACCTGGCAGCCCGGCCGACGCGCGTCCTTTCAGGCGGTGAGGCGCAGCGCACCAGTCTTGCCCGGGCTTTTGCGCTCGAGCCGGAAGTCCTGCTCCTGGACGAGCCTTTCGCTTCACTCGACTATCCGACCCGGAAGAGCCTTTTGAACGAACTGGGGCAGCTGTTGTCCTCAATGAGGATGACCACGCTCTTTGTCACGCATGACTACACCGAGATTCCCTTCCTTGCCGAGCGAGTGGCCGTGCTGTACGAAGGAAGGATACTGAAGGACGGGAGCCTGAACGAGGTGTTCGGAGAGGAGATTGTCCAACGCAGCCTGTGGGCACCCTGGGAATCCTGAGTCGGCATTGCAGGCTCTGCATTTTCCATTGAAAGGAAGGGGATGCGACTCCGCATCCCCTTTCCAAGGATCGATCAGAGTTTTTCGATCTGAACCGCGCAGGCTTTGTACTCTGCCGTCTGACTGACGGGGTCGAAAGCCGGATTGGTGAACCAGTTGGCGCACGTCTCGCGAAAGTGGAAGGCCATCCAGACGTTGCCCGGATAGACCTCGTTGGTGAGTCGGGCTTTCACCTTCACCTCTCCCCGCCGGGAGCGAACACGGATGATCTCTCCATCCCGGATGCCCCTGGCTTCGGCATCAGCCGAGGAGAGGTCGGCGGTCTCTTCCCCCAGGAGCTCGTTCAAACCGACGGAACGTCCCGTCTGGGTCCGGGTGTGATAGTGGTAGAGTCTCCTGCCCGCACCCAGGACGAAAGGATACTCCTTGTCGGGGACCTCGGCGGGAGGAGTCCATCCCACGGCGGAAAACCAGCCCAGACCGCACGTGAACTCTCCACCCTGGTGCAGATAACAGGTGCCCGGGTGCTTGCTCGTGGGTGCACGGCCACTGGAGCCAGTCACCCTCCAGCCGATGGTATTTGACGCCCATGAGGCTCGGAGCCAGGACCGATATCTCATTGTCATAGAGATTTCCTGAGCGCTGTTCGATTCCCATTCGTGGCCCGTCCTGTTTGCGATTTCCTTGATGTTAATTTCCGCAGCCATATCGAAAAACAACAGTCTGCCCTTCCCGGATGGGACAACCTCTTTAGTGGGGAGATGCGCGAAAACTTCTACACGCCATTGAGCTCAGCTCGCGCCTCTTTCTTCCGATGTGCCGGATGCGGTTCCAGTCGTTTTGTGGGCCAGGGCGTCCATGAATACACCCTGAAACAGGGTGTCGGACGTTGTTCGGACCAGAGTATCTAAATGCCGAAATCGCTCAATGAGCGCCCTCGCAAAAGGTGTAAGCTCCGATCCCCCTCCGTGGACCCCTCCCGTCCGCTTGGTAAGGATCGGCTGGCCCAGGCGTTCTTCGGTGGCTTTGATCTTCCCCCAAACGGCGCGGTAACTCATCCCAAGCGCCTTGGCCGCTGCGAGGATGGAACCGTGCTCTTCGACGGCGCTCAAGATATGCAGCCGACCTGATCCGAACACCACATCCCCGTTCTCATCTTCAACCCAGATCTTGGACTTAACCGTCAATTTCCGTGACTCGCCAGGCATCCGACCAATCCTTCCTGCTCTTCGTTTCAATGTCATGGCCCAGTTGCGCTCCCGCATGCACGATTCTGCGGTCAGCCTGGGCAGCACGGGCCTGCTTCCTCACGGTCGGGGGCACAGCCATCCCTTGGTGTGGACCAGATTTCCGGGGGCCGGAGCCACACTGTCCCGGTCCAGGGAGACGGTGAGAATGCTGCGTCCCTGGAGCTCTGAAACTCGAACCCGATCCGGCAGATCACGCAGTCTCCCGAATTCAATGAATCGTCCGCTCCTTCCGTGAGCAGTCAGCCCCACGGCGGCGAACCCTATGATGCCATCTCATTCGAGCCAGCATGTCCGGAAAATTGGATACCCCTTGTGGCTTCAAGGGCGTCCTTCTTATTCACAACCCGGTTGCTGCACTTCTGGCATTATGTCACAAATAGCAAAACCCGGCATCCATTTAGC
>CAZEOY010000427.1:0-3948 GCA_964513835.1 uncultured Syntrophobacteraceae bacterium | reverse complement strand
AGCGTTAAACCCTGGGGGTCTGGGGGCGAGCCCCCAGCTTCAATCAATGGTTTCAACCAAAAGGTGCTCCTTTTGCAGTACAGGCCAACATAAGACAGTGCCCGAAAACCCTGTTCGTCATCCCCGCAGAAGTGGGGATCCAGTCTCTTAAAAACACTTCTGGATTCCCACTTTCGTGGGAATGACGTGCACGGAAAATGAGCACCTTATTGAGTGAACGTGTACTGAGGTCAGCTCCACGGAATACGGTGGTCATATTCCTTGGACGTCATCCCCGCAGGTTTTTGGCGGAGATCCATACATCCAACGCCTCTGGATTGCCGCCGGGGACATGCCCGCATGACAAGGAATACGAACACTCAATGGCCCCAATGTGTCTTATCCGGTGGGACCGGGCATTCGGGCCCTGCGGTGAAGCCCGGCTCCACGAGGCTGTTCGGAAATTGTCATTTCGAGCGAAATGGGCGGCTTCACTTTCCGGTGGGCAAGAAGAGACCCTTGCCCACCCTACCCTGAAAGTCCATCTGGCCTCATTTCTCGTTGTAGTGTTAGAACTGGCGTGTCGAAGCTCTTCCATGCTATTTTCTCCTGCAGTTCATCCAAGATTGACGACTCATGGACCGACGAGCCATCCCCCGCCCTGCAGGGATTGACTCGGAAATCGAAGATCCGGTCGAGCTGCAGCACTGTGGCTTGTCAAGGGAGATTCAGGAGAGTATGGCTGCCAAGAAGAAGAAAACCAAGGCGGAAAAACGGCACCTGAAAGCGATCAGGGAGAGGGAACGCCAACTGGAGATGATCGAGGGAAGCAGGGAAAGACTTTTGAACCGGGTCGTGGAGGCCCAGTCGAAAAAAGGCCGGGAGATCCGGATTGACGAAAACGATCCAGTAAAGATGTCCGAGATCATCATCGATTTCGCCGAGCCTCTGCTGAAACATGCAAAGAGCTTCGAGGATCAGCGCAAAGCCCTGGAGACGGCCATCATTGTCTGGAACATCTCCATGCTCCCGAAAGAAAAACAGGTGGAGCAAATTCTGAATTTTGGAGAGGGCATTGTCGGGGAGCTGGCGGAAGGCAACGTGGACTTCTACGGTGTTCTGGCTTTCATGCTCGCCAGGAGGCACTCGTTGTTCTCGGGGATCCATCGCGTCGTGCAGGACTTCGACGTTCTGGAGCAGCCGGGAGGCTTTCATCTCAATGTGGCTCATTACCGGGTGGACAAGAAATCCAAAAAGGCAGGTTAGAGCGGCGCCGGCCGCACCCGTTCGTGACGCGCTCAGGGTTTTCAGGACTGCGGAGAACCGTCGATTTCGATCTTGTCTCCGAGGAACTTGGGAGGGGTATCCAGCAGGTAGACATCCAGAACGGTCCTCACCCGCGCCAGTTGCTCGCGGCATTGCGTGACGAGGCTCTCGGAAGCGACGATCCCACGGGCGTTGAAGCCGATGGCGTCTATTCCCTTGTGCAAAGCGATGAAGATGGCCCGCTCATTGTGGAACTTCTGGGAAACGATGGTCAAGGAAGACTGCCCGAAGACCCTATGGGCCCGGACAATGGAGTCAAGCGTCCTGAATCCCGCATAGTCGCAATATACCCGGTTCGCGGGTACACCGAGCTTGAGGAGCGCCCTCCTCATATCCCTGGTCTCATTGTAGCGTCGGGTGCGGTTGTCCCCGCTCACCAGCAGGTATTCGACCTTTCCCGCCTTGAACAAGTCTGCTGCTGCCTGCATACGGTTCACGAAAAACCCATTCGGACTCCCGTCGGCCTGGCGTCTGGAGCAGCCGAGAACCAACCCCACTTTGCGATGGGGCACATCCGCCAGGTCTTCATAAGTGCGATCTTTGGCTGCATGCCGCACCAGCACTCCCGCCACCAGGACTGCCACCAGCGGAATCGAGGCAATTCCGAGAATGACTGTTTTCATTTTGCGGTTCATGGCTCTCGGGATATTCTCAAAGGCTGGTGCCAAAGCCCTTATATCTATCGAATTCCCCTTGATCCACCAGCCGTTCAGGTGTTAGATAACTCATTGAGATTACTTTGTAAATTTTTTATTTTTCATGATCATTCACAAACGGTCAAGGCGCCGCAATCCCCGCATCCCGAGCGCATTTGCGGCCATGAACGGCACAGGAAGCTGAACATTTATGAAGTATGGTCGCTATGAAACCTTGAGGGAACTGGGAAGGGGCTCCATGGGGGTCGTCTATGAGGCCCACGACCCACAGATCGACCGCACAGTGGCACTGAAGGTCCTGCGACAGGACCGCAATGCGAGCGACGCTTTTGTCAGGAGATTTCTCAAGGAGGCCAAGGCCATCGGGAGGCTCTCCCACACCAACATCGTCACGGTATACGATGTCGGAGAAGACCATGGAACCATCTACATCGCCATGGAGTTCCTCGAAGGACAGCCGCTCAACCAGGTCATGGAAGACAGGGAGTTCAGACTGGACGAAGTCCTCGAGGTCGGTATTCAGATTGCCGAGACTCTCGACTATGCTCACAGCAAGGGTGTGGTCCATCGCGACATCAAACCGAGCAACATCCTGGTCCAGCCCAAGGAGCGCATCAAGATCACGGACTTCGGGATCGCTCACATCGAAGATCCGTCTGCGACTCTCCAGACGCAGGATGGAGAAATCCTGGGGACTCCTGCCTACATGTCCCCCGAGCAGGTGCTTGGCAAAACCATCGATGGCCGATCCGACCTCTTTTCCCTTGGCGTTATTCTGTATGAGCTGAGCACGGGGACGAGGCCGTTCGGGCGGCAGGGCAAGACGCTTGCAACCCTGTTCAACGAGATCACCAACACCGCACCTCCGGATCCCACCGAGCTGAACAAAGCGATGGATCCGAGGCTGTCGCGCGTGATCATGAAATGCCTCGCCAAGGACCCTCGTGAGCGCTACCCGTCCGGAGAAGCCCTGGCGGATGCTCTGCGCCAATGTCAGACAAGGGAGACGGCGACTGTAGTCTTCACTCCGGCACCGCCGCCCTCAGCACCTGCGGCGTCGCAGGCCAAACCTTCCGGAGCGCGTCTTACTCTGCTCATCATCCTGATCGCCATCACCATGGCGGGAACATTTGTGGTTCTTTACCCCAACGTCCTGCAGAAAATCACCGGGTGGTTCGGCAAACCCGGCGGAGGCAAGCCACCCCCCGAACAGGTGGCGGTGCTCAAAGCAGAGAGTCTTCCCGTTGGAGCGGAGCTATGGGTCGATGGATCGCTCTGGGGAAAGACACCCTTGGAAATCCGGCTGGGCCTTGGGAAACATTCGGTGAGGGCCGTCGCGCCCGGCCATGAAGAATGGACGGAAGAGCTCAACCTGAGCGAACCGAGGCTTTATCCTCTGCAGATCCAGCTCAAAGAGAGAGTAGCGTTGGCATTTGTGAAGCTCGAGAGCACGCCGCCTGGAGCCGCAGTTTGGATCGACGGAGTTTCCGAGGGAAAGACGCCCTTGGGCATGGAACTTCCCCTTGGGGAATATGATATCGTCCTGGTCCTCCCGGACCACGAGGAATGGAAGAGCCGTTTCCGGTTGGGCGAGGAAAAGGAGTACTCCATTGCGGCCGAGCTGAAACCGGTCTTCGTGGTTCAGACTGCAACGCTCAAGGTGGAAACCGACCCTGGAGGCGCAGAGATTCTGATCAATGGACAACTCAAAGGGAGGAGCCCGGCTGAAATCGCCCTCCCATTGGGTAAGTTTAGGGCGACAGCCAGACTGAAAGGCTTTTTGGACTGGTCCGAAGAGATTCAACTGGGTGAAACCAGAGAATATCCTTTACAAATCCGACTTGAGCCTGAAATGAAGCAGGCGAGGCTCAGAATCGTCAGCCATCCCCCCGGAGCCGAGGTCCGAGTGGACGACCAATCCATCGGACGCACTCCGATCTCGGCTGAGCTCGCTCCGGGGACCAGAACGGTCAGGATATCGAAAGAC
>CAZEOY010000426.1:0-3954 GCA_964513835.1 uncultured Syntrophobacteraceae bacterium | reverse complement strand
AGTCCCAGGTCGAAAAGCTTGTTCTTGATTCGTGCTGCCCATTTCTTGCCATAAACCTGGTTGAGGATGACGTATCCCAGAATCGGAGTGAAGTACATGGCCAGCTCATGGCTGCGGCTCTTCTCACCGTCAAACAGTCGTCCAAGATCCAGGATGATGCGCAGCAGGCCGTTATTGGACCGCGTTTCGCGTCTCGAGGATTCGAAGTATTCATACGAATCCTTGGTCGCATGAAATGTCGTCCCCAGCAGGATGCTCAGGTTCCAGATGGCATGATCGAGTCGGGTTCCGGCAAGTTCATCCTCCTGCTCCAGGTTTTTTTCCAGCTCTCTCCAGGCCTGGGTCAGGTTGCCGTCGACATCCCTCATCTGCAGGGCCACCTTCTTGGCTTCGATTCGAAGGAAGGTCAGGTGCGTCAGGATGTCGTAGAGCTCGCTGAGGCCCCGCGTCACCACAAAACACATTTCGCTTTCCCCCACGCGATATGAGACCCTTCTACGCTTGGGGGGCACGATCTTTTCAAAGGAAGTGCCTTCCAGGTCCTCCTGGGCCGTGAGGACAATGCGGCTGCACTGCTCGATGCCTCGCGGCAGGCGATCCAGCACGTACTGAAGTCCATGCAGGTCGATGGTCCTGGGGTCGTTCATCTGGCCGTAGATCTCGGGGCTGAGACCGCGAAGCGCATTTTCCAGGCTCTGACCCGAAGGTCCCGAGACTTTGTAGTGACCACGCAGGAGCAATGCATCCGCGATGATCTTGAACGTGCGGATGGCGATTCTGCCCCTGAGCGACTTGCTGATCTCTTCCATTTCGTCTCACCTCAGAAGGCGTAATCGAGTCGCTTCACCTCTTCGAGATGGGGACCGACGCTTTCCCCGCCGATGATGGCAACGTTTCTCACGACCCCGATCACCGTGATTTTGCTCCTGGATTCGGGGATGGATTCCTTCGGCACAACCAGGATCTGCTGTCCCTCATCGTTCAAGATATAGAATTTGACACCCACCAGGGGAATCTTGGTGACGTCGGACACCACGCCTTTCACCTTTACTTCCTTGCCGTCATACTTCGTGGGGTTGGTCAAAACCTCCTTGATGGGAACCGTCCCCACGGGAAGATAGTTGCATCCCGCCAGGGCGCAGATGCAGAGCAACAAGAAGAGGACAAGAGCTGTTCTACTCACGAAGACACGGGGAGATTGCCTCATCTCAATGACCTCCTGTGCAAGGTTGAGTCGAAAGGGTCCAGCCATTATGGCCTTTCTTTATCACCGCCAGTCTGTTGTCGCAACCGGTGTAATGCTGCTGTGGCTTTTCTGGAGGGGGGCGCTGTGCCCCTTCGCACATCGCTTCAACGAACGGTGACTCGCGATTGAATCGTTCAGCCTGATGGTATAGGATGACCGCATTTCTCTTACCTCTCACGGAGGCTTGCCATGAAGACGGAGAACCCGAAAGTGCTCGACCCCAAATTGGATCAGGGAATCACCCGAAGGGGCTTCATCAAAGGAGTGGGAACCGGAGCTGCCGCCGTGGCGGCAACAGGAGCCCTTTCGGTGCAGGCACCGGCCGAAGCCGCGGTTCTGGATTCCCACGAGATGCACCGGGCGACCCTCAAGGTCAATGGACGCCTTTACGGTCTGCTGGTCGAGCCCAGGTGGTCGCTTCTCTTTGTCCTGCGGGAGAAGCTGGGGCTCACGGGTACCAAGGTGGGCTGCGAGCGCGGTGAGTGCGGAGCCTGCACCGTGCTCATCGACGGTCTCCCGCGCTATGCATGTCTGACATTGGCTGTGGAGGCTCAGGGGGTTGAAATAACGACCGTTGAAGGCCTGATGCAGGGAGAGGAGCTCGGGACGGTCCAGAAGGCGTTCCTGGAAAACGACGCATTCCAGTGCGGATACTGCACTCCGGGTCAGATCGTGGCTGCCGAGGGGCTGCTGCGCTCCAATCCGAAGCCATCTCTCGATGAAATCCAGAAGGGGATGAGCGGGAATCTGTGCCGGTGTGGGGCTTACGTCCATATTTTCCACGCCGTGGAAGACGCGGCCAAAGCCCGCGGCGGCAAGTGAGGTGAGCCATGGAAAAGAGCTCGGATCAGTATTATGCGGTTCAGGAAGAGGCGGTTCACGAAATCCCTCAGCCGGGCGAGCCGCCCGGGCCATGGGGCAGGACCAGTGTGGTCGGGAAGCCCATTCCCCGCGTGGATGGCTATGAACGGGTGAGCGGCACGGCGGTCTACCCCTCGGATCTCGTGCTCCCGAACATGCTTTACGGGGCCATTTTGAGATGTCCCCATCCCCACGCCAGGATCAAATCGGTGGACATCGGCAAGGCGAAAGGGATGCCCGGAGTCCACGCCGTCATCAGCGGTTTCACCCGAGGAGCCAATCCCGAGTGGGTTTACTCCAGTTTCGCCAAGTTGGAATTTCCCACAAGAATCTTCGATCCCCACTGCCGGTTCGAGGGCGAAGCGGTCGCCGCTGTGGCCGCTGAGACTCCCTATCAAGCCTGGGACGCGGTTCAGGCCATCCGGGTGACCTACGACATCCTGCCCTACCTGGTGAATGAGCTCAAGGCGCTGGAAAAAGGAGCTCCCCAGGTTCACGAAAAGGGAAACCGCGTTGCCGAGCCCCAGAAGTATGAGCGGGGGGATGTCGCCAGGGGTTTCGCCGAGGCCGACAAAGTCCTGGAGATGACTTTTCGAACCGCCTGCGAGCTGCACACGCCCATGGAGCTTCACGGCTGTGTGGCCAACTGGGAGGGGGACCGGCTCACCCTCTGGGAGTCGACCCAGGGCGTCTACGCCGTGCAGTCGGGTGTGGCCAAGGCACTGGGCCTGCCGCTCTCAAAGGTTCGGGTCATCGGAAGCTACATGGGAGGCGGCTTCGGGAGCAAGCTCAGGGCCAGCAAGTACAGTGTGATCGCCGCCCTGCTGGCGCGCAGCGCGGCCCGCCCCGTCAAGCTTTTCCTCACCCGCGAGGAGACCTACCTCGCCGTTGGCAACCGGCCGCCGAGCCACATGAAGCTCAAAGCCGGTGTGAAGAAGGACGGGACTCTCACCGCCCTCGATTTCTCTTGTGTCGGGGCGGGTGGAGCGTACCCTGCAGACGGCACCTCACTGGTGGACTGGGTGGTCCGGGACCTCTACACCTGCCCCAACGTGCGCACTGAAATGACCGACGTCTACATCCATGCGGGGCCTGCCCGGCCCATGCGGGCTCCGGGCCATCCCCAGGGGGCCTGGGCCCTCGAGCAGATGCTGGATGCGCTGGCCGAGGCCATCCAGATGGATCCTGTCGAGCTGAGGTTGAAGAATGTCCCTGCCGTAAGCCAGGCGCGCCCGGGGAATCCTCCGTATACCTCGACGGGTCTCAAGGAGTGCCTGGAGGAGGGGGCCAAAGCCTTCGGGTGGAAGGAATCCCGGGAGAAGCTGGCTGGGCCGAAGCAGGTGGGACCCATTCGACGCGGCGTCGGGGTTGCCGCAGGTTTGTGGGTCGTGGGCGGAGGTGGCCCGCCGTCGACAGTGGTCGTCAAGCTGTTCGCGGACGGCAGTGTGAACCTGAACATGGGCGCCAGCGACATCGGAACCGGGACCAAAACGGTCATGGCCATGGTCGTGTCCGAGGAGCTGGGCATCAAGCCGGACCTCATCCAGATCGAGAACGCCGATACCGGCACCACCCAGTATGCCACGCCCAGCGGCGGCAGCAAGACCGTTCCCACGGAATCGCCGGCCGTGCGGGCCGCTGCCATTGAAGTGAAGCGGCAGTTGCTCGAGATGGCGGCGGCCGAGCTCAAGTCGGAGCCGTCGAGGCTGCAGCTCAAAGGTGGCGCCATCACGGTCCGGGACGATCCTTCCGCGAGCCTCAAGGTCACGGACATCAAGGACCTGGGGAAGCGGGGCGTGATCGTCGGGGTCGGCTACCGGGGACCCAACCCCGAAGACAAGGTAGTG
>CAZEOY010000425.1:258-3962 GCA_964513835.1 uncultured Syntrophobacteraceae bacterium | reverse complement strand
TCATGCTCCTGCTTGTACGCATGCATGCTGCAGCCACAAGCGGGGCAGTTGGGGCGGTCGCCAATCTCCGAGCGTTTTCGGTCCATGGTGAACTGTCTTCCACAGATGAGGCATCTGAATCGCTGTTTGCCCTGTCGGGTTCGGCCATACCGGTAGAACGCCTCGGACTGGCAGGCAGGGCACATGATATCCGCCTCCTCCCGCACAGAGGGCGGATTCCCCGGCTGGCGATCCTGGGAAATACCTGCTGCGATTGTGTCCTGGGAGCCTCCATGCGAACGATTCATGACCCGCTCTCGGCTGAGGTAAGGCGCACCATCGTCTGCCTGCTCAGACTACGATTGTCTGAACCGCTGAACGACTCCCATTTACCGGATCGATTGTTACAGGATTGTGAAGCTGAGGTGACACTTGCGGGGTTTTTGAACTTTCAAGGCAGATCCCCACACGAAAGCCACCCGAGCACAGCGGATTCGGGTGGCTTTCGTGCAAGGCGAGCCATCATGGCCCCCCTGAAAGATTGCTGAGCGAGGTGGGGTGGCCGGCTTCTACTGGGAGGAGCCTCCCGAAGGCGGCGAGGACGATGGAGGCAAGAGACCCATCTTTCGCTTCAGTTCTTCGAGGGAGCGCTGGTTGTCGGCGCTTCGGGTCGAGAGAACCTCGGTGACTCGGGCTTCCAGGGTTGTCTTGCCTCCCGCGACTTCACCATAGGCCGTGGCCAGAGACTCCTCCTCCGTGACCTTCTGTTTCATCTTTTCCAGCATGCTGATGGTGCTCGAAGAGTCGATCTTGGCCAGCTGCTGGTTGACCTTGCGCATGGAGGTGGCCGTCTTGGCTCGGGCTCTCAGCGTGATCAGCTCGTTTTCGTACGTCGAAATGGTCTTTCGCAGGTCGTCCACTTTGCTCTGAAGCTGTTGCGACATGTTGTTCTGGTTTTGATAATCCTGGAACAGCTGTGCCGCCTGACGATCGGCCGACTCTTTTTCGTTGAGCACTTCCATCGCCAGCTGCTCGGCCTTTGCCGGCTCGATCTCTCCCGACTGGGCGCGCTGGAGCAGGAGCATGGCCTTGCGTTCGTAATCCTGGGCGAGTTTGGCGGCGTCGTCGGCCTGCTTCTTGAGCCGAATAGCCAGCCCCTTGATTTCCGCCAGGCTCTGCATAGCCTCCGACAGGTCTTTCTTGAGGTCCCGGATGCCCTGCTCCGTCATCTTGATGGGATCTTCCAGCTTGTCCACGATGGAGTGGGCCTCCGATTGGCTGATTTTGAACAGTCGATTGAAAATACCCGCCATATCTCTCTCCTTGTGCCTACTTGCTCATTTCCAACAGTTCGTCGCCGTGTTCAGCCAGAGCGAGTGCCAGGGAGCGAATCGAAGCTTCCAGCTCGTTCTTGTCAAGACTCTCCAACTGAAGCGTGTCCCGATAAAACACATGCTTGGCTTCTTCGTCGAGAAGAAACGCACCGTGAACCAGCGTTGCGTTCATCTGGAGCAGCCGCCGGTAGAATGGCACTCCTGCACCGTCGGGAACAGGCATGATGAGTTGTTCAACGATCAGTATCGGATCCTCACAATCCAGGATCAGATTCGTGACGCCACTATCCTGGTCGTCAACGATGAGAAGCTCCTCATCGGGATCCTCCTCGATGATGGCAATGTCCAAATCGGCCAGGAAACCCTTCAGCTTCTGCAAACAGTCTACCATTGCCTCGTCCTCCTTTTTTTCAAAGCAACCGTTCTCCAAATCCCTGGATACGCTCATGACCCGGACAGCTGTTGTCTTCTTTACATCCTGGGAGCTCTGTGCCTATTTGATGGACCATCCGATCAGAAAGGACATGGCCACATAGACGACTGCCTCGATGATTCCGGCCCCGATGTTGGGCTTGTCCTGATGAACCAGCTCTTCGGTCAAACGCCCCCCCGGCAGCATGACGCGATCTGCCGCAAACCTTGCCGCAGGGAGCGCCAGCAGGCCGAAAAGGACAACGCTCGCGAAGAAGCCGATGTTCTGGCTCCAGGATACGAACGCTCCCTGGGCGGCAAACCGGACAATGTTTCCAATGCCCAGAAGCATTCCCGCAAAGGCAGTCCCCACCGCCACGTTATCCTTTTCAAGAGCGTCATGGACATCGAAAGGCGCCATCCAGTTGTAGACCCTGGCCGCAACGACGAGTGTCACCTGGCCCAGCGCCCAGAAGACCAGCACCTCGATCACATGGCCGCCCGCTGCAAGGGTTCCGTAGATGATGAGACCAACCGACACGTGGTTGGCTGCCTCGATGGCGCCGACCCCACAGTTCTGATCCTGGATGATCTCCTTTTCCACGCTGAAGCGATGGAGAATCAGCCAGTCATTGATCCAGGCCGACACGTTGAGCAATACAATGGCGATAACACCATAGAGGAAAATGTCGATGAGATTGATGGTCAATGAGATGGAAGGGCTGGACATGGCGCCGCCCAATGCTACCGTCAAACCCAGGACGTAGCCGCCAATCGCCAGGGCCAGGGCCATGTTATCCCGCTCGATGAGCTGCTCCTTGACGCCAAAGCCGCGATGGGTGAGATCAAAGAGAACCTTCCCGATCACGAACAGAACCAGCACCGACAAGAGGTAGACAATTCCGAGAACAATGGTGCCCATGAACATGATGGATCTCCTGTGTCCCTATCTTCTGCTCCTGCCGCTGACGGAATAGCTGCGCGAAGGGGATGACGACGGTCGTGAACGGCCCATCCTGGACTCGACCTTATTGGCAAAAGACTCCTTGCGTTCGGCCATCCTGGCCTGCTGCCGCTCAAAAAACCCCGTGTTCGTCTTCTGAGTGACGGTTCCCTGAGTCCCAAACTGGGGTCTACCCTGAGAGTTCCTGGAACCGTAGTAAGGGTTCCCCTGGCTTCGGGAATTCCGGTAATCCTGGTAATGCCGGTAATCGAGATGGCGACCCCCTTCGAAGGCATCTCCCATCTCGTCGATGAGGCTGGAAATCACCATGCCCGTCACCAGCCAGGCCCAACCCTGATTTCCCCGGCTGTCCGTCTCCCATTTTCCGAACCTTGAGTCCCCAACCAACTGGAAAAGCGGAGGCTGCGGGACCGTATCGATGGTTCCATCGGCCTTCTTGGCCAAAATGACCATCCCGAGGGATTCCTTGTAATTCTGATAAACATCTTCTTCCACCATCACCCAGTCGGTCATCTTCTGAGCGAGGTTTGGCTGGCCACCCTCGGTGGCCTTCTTGCCATCCTCCGGTATGACGATCCGGTAGCGATGGAAATAGTCGTGGAAAAAGAGCCCCTTGGACGTCATATCGTTGAGGATGACGCTGTATTCCGGATAGCGGTCCAGACTGCGGCGCAGGGCATCCACGGGCGAACCGCTTCCGCCACAGCCGGTCGAGGCAAAAATCACCAACCCGATGACCAGCCAGCGTATGGAGCTCACGAGATTGCCGTCCTTTCCGCGGAGGAATGAGCCGAGCCTAGCGCTTTTTTCCCGGAAGGATATTGATGAACTGATATTCTTCCACATAGTGTCCCACATATGCTTCGAATTCGATGTCGCCCCACTGTTCGATGCTCAGCACGCGCTCCCTGGCCTCATCCTCGTAGTCCCAGTAGAGGAAGGGTTGAGCGGGACCGCGGCCGTCTTTATAAAACTTCGCACCACCATAGCTCTGCATGAAAAAGGTGACCCCGTCA
>CAZEOY010000425.1:0-248 GCA_964513835.1 uncultured Syntrophobacteraceae bacterium | reverse complement strand
ATTCGAATGACTCAGGCGGGTCTCCATGCTGCTGGATGCGGCTCTTGAGACGCTCGTCAATCATGCCCAGCGGTATCCTGCGCGTGAGTGTCCAGTAGACGCCATCGGCCTCGATCCGATTGAGATAGTGAGTCTCACCATCGGTGCGCAGCTCCCAATCTTCCGTCCTGAAACCATCCCCCGTGTCGTGATAGTGCCTGGCCACCACTTCGAAGGTACGACCATCGTAGTCCACGAGGTAGCCTGGC
>CAZEOY010000424.1:3619-3962 GCA_964513835.1 uncultured Syntrophobacteraceae bacterium | reverse complement strand
CGATGCAGGAGACGTGGGGGGAGCCGGAGAGGCCGCGGTGTCGTCCCGGCGCGGTCGAGCCTGGAGCGTTGAGAGCGTGTCAAGCGGGAGGGGGAGATGAAGAGAGCGTTTCTCGGTGTGATTCTGATGTTGGTATACATGGTGGGCACAGCTGCGGGCAGGGAGATCGGAGGAGTTGATTTGCCGGATTCCCTGCAGGCCGGAAATACGCAGCTGGTGCTCAACGGGGGAGGCAAACGGTCCCGGTTTGGAATGGTCGTTTATATTGGGAGCCTCTATCTTCAATCACGCAGCTGCGACCCGGGGAAGACGTTCTCATTCGGGAGGAGTGGGAACGGTTTCG
>CAZEOY010000424.1:0-3609 GCA_964513835.1 uncultured Syntrophobacteraceae bacterium | reverse complement strand
ATGGCCATCGAGCTACGCATCACATCGGGCCTCATCACGAGCGAAAAGATGGAGAGTGCGACACGTGAAGGATTCAACAACTCCCTGGGCGGAAAGACTGCTTCCCTCGAGAGCGAGATCGATGATTTCATCGGCGTTTTCAAAGACAGGATCCAAAAGGGTGACTTCTACACCTTTGTCTACAGTCCCGGCAAAGGGACCGAAATTTACAAGAACGGGAATCTCTCCAGAGTGATCGAGGGGCTGGAATTCAAGAAGGCCCTGTTTGGAATCTGGCTGTGCGAAAAACCCGCCCAGGCGAGCCTGAGAAAAGACATGCTCGGGTTGTAGGGGGGCTGAGCCTCCCCTGATCGAGCTATGGCGATGCTTCCCAATGAAGAGGAGTCATCGAGGATCATGACGCTCCCTTCCTTGGCTCTTGCGCTTGGGGATCCCCATAGACCCGAAGCTTGAGTCCACATTACCGGTTGGGGGCCAGCGACTTTCAGTGATAGCCCTCTCCGGAGACGACCTTGCCCCGAAACACCCAGTAGCTGTAAATGATGTAAGCGAGGACCACCGGCAGGACGATGCACACACCCCAGAGGGTGAAGACCAGGGTCTCCCGTTGCGACGCAGCCTGCTGCACGGTTACGCTCGGCGGAATGGCATAGGGATAGAGAGCGGCAAGCAGACCGAGATACGCCGAGATGAACAGTACGATGCTCCAGAAGAAGGGTGTGCTCTCCCGGCGCGTCTGCAATCCCCTCAAGAGCGCAAAGAAAGCGAACAGGCCCAGCAGGGGAAAGCTCCAGATGAAGTAGACCCTCGGTTCGCTGAACCAGCGCCGGGGAATGCCGGGATCGTGCACCGGCGTCCAGACGGACACCAGGATCATGAAGGCCGCCACCACCAGTGCTGAAACAAAGGCCTGGCGATACGCTCTTTCCTGGACGATTCCCGTTGTCTTCAAGACAAGATAGGTGGCCCCCAGAAGCAGGTACCCCGCGACGAGGGCGCAGCCAACCATGAACGTGAAGGGATTCAGCCAGTCGAGGGAGCCTCCCGCGAAAACCTCGCCCGCAACCTCCGTCCCCGAGATGTAGCCGCCGAGAGTGATCCCCTGAGCAAAGACGGCCACGAGACTCCCGGCGAAGAACGCCCGGTTCCAGGTGATCTTGTGGGATGAATGGGCTCGAAACTCGAAAGCCACGCCCCGAAAGATCAGGCCGAAAATGAAGGTCAGCAGAGGGACGTAAAGGGCGCTGAAAAGCACAGTGTAGACCATGGGGAAACTCGCGAACAGGGCTCCACCGCCGAACACGATCCAGGTCTGATTGGCGTCCCAGACGGGAGCGATGCTCGCCATGAGCACATCGCGCTCCTCTTCGGTGCGGGCCGTGGGAAAGAGCAAGCCAACTCCCAGCGTGAAGCCGTCCAGAATGACGTAAAGGATGATAACCAGACCGACCAGGCAAAGCCACACGTGAACCAGGTCCATCAGTCTCCCTCCGGGCTTTCCAGAGAACCATGGGGCGGCAGCATTCCCGTCGGACGCTGAACGGGAGGAATCGGACTGCTGAGGTCAGGTCCCCGATTCAAAGTTTTCAGGACGTAATAGAAGTAGCTGGCTCCAATGAGCCCAAAGAAAAGCATGAAGAGAGTGAGGGACCAGATCACGTTTCCGGCGGGAATCGGAGAAACCCCGTCTGCCGTGCGCATGAGACCGTAGACCACCCAGGGCTGTCGGCCCACTTCCGACGTAACCCACCCCGAAACGGTGGCGACGAACCCGAGAGGCTGAACTGCGACCAGCGCTTTCAGAAAGCAGTCGGAATCAAGCAATCTCTCCTTCCACCAGAGCCAGGCAGCCCAGAGCATGACAGCCACATAGAGGAAGCCGATGCCCACCATGATCCGGAAAGACCAGAAAGTGATGAGCGAATTGGGGCGCTCGTCGGGGGGGAAGTCCTTCAAGCCCTGAACCCTTCCATCCAGAGAATGGGTGATCAGCAGGCTCAGTCCGTTCGGGATCTTGATCTCGAAATGATTCTTCTCGGCCTCCATGTCGGGAACGGCAAAGGCGACGAAGTCTGCCCCACCCTCGAGGTTGGTCTCCCAATGGGCCTCCATGGCTGCGAGTTTGGCCGGTTGGTGCTCGGCCACCACCAAACCCTTGAGGTCCCCGACCACCGCCTGTGACACGGACACCACAGCTGCCATGACCAGCGCCAGGCCGAGCGACGTGCGGTAGAAGTCCTGATGCCTTCCTTTCAGAAGATAGTAGGCGCTGATGCCCGCAACGGCGAAGGCGGCGGTTTCGTACGAGGCCAGCAGCATGTGGGTGAGATGGGTCGGAAGTGACGGATTGAAGATAACCTCGACAAAATTGGTCACCATGAATTTCCCGTCAACCAGAGAGTAGCCTGCGGGCGTTTGCATCCACGAATTGGCTGCCATGATCCAGAACGCCGAAAAGGTGGCTCCAAGGGCCACGAGACACGTGGAGAGAAAATGGATGGCGGCGGGAACCCGGTTCCAGCCGAAGAGCATGATTCCCAGGAAGCCGGCCTCCAGGAAGAAGGCCGTCATGCCTTCGTAGGCCATGAGCGGCGCAATGACGTTGGCGACGGCTTGGGAGAACCTGGCGAAATTGGTTCCGAACTCGAACTCCAGAGTCACTCCCGAAACGACACCCACGGCAAAATGGATGGCGAAGATCTTTACCCAGAAACGATACATCCGGTAATAGATCTCCTTCCTGGTTCTCAACCAGAGGAGCTCGACGATCACCAGGTAGAGGGCCAGCCCGATGGTCAAAGTGGGAAACAGGATATGAAATGCCGTGGTGAGTGCAAACTGCAGTCGTGAAAGGAAGACCACATCCATGGTTGAACCTCGGGCTTCATGAGCTTCCGCGTTGTGTGGGCTCTGCTTCGAAAAGTTTCGGGTTTCAAGTTGAAAACCAGTCCCCGTGAGCCCCTTTTCATTGTTTCGGGTGTTCCGAAGGGACATGAACGACTGCGGTCAACAGAGTCTTCCGACTTCGAGACGACGTCCCGTTGGCTGAAATCCTGGACCTGATTTTTCCAGAGAAAAATAAATGTTTTGCACCCGGACCGCAAGCATTCAAGGTCAGGTCGAGCACGTGCAGGGATGATGGCGAAGGGGTGATGGCGGGCCTGGTCAGGATTTGAAGGGGCTGGTCGTTTCAGGACAAGGGTGTCTGACGCGGGGCGGGACGGATGGTTTCGGGGGAGGATTCTCTTTGGCGCCTGGGTCCTCGCCTGGAGAATCCCCCCTTTATCGGTTTAGATTTCTTCATGGGGCCTGTTCTCATTGAGGAGCATCAGATGGACCAGGAATGCTTCCGACAGTTGGACGGTTCCACGTTCGATGCAGTCTGCCACTCTCTTTTCGGTCTCATGGCAGTGAAGATCCTTCTCTGACATGGGAAAGTCGTGTCGATTCCGGGGGGGGATAACGGATTTCCGCCTGCGGGACGGGGGCTTGGGGGCGAACAGCCTTGCCAGGAGCAGCCGACATCGCCCCGCCTGTTCTTTCCAGTGGTCCGTATCGTTGGCAGGCTCCGACTCGCAGTGCCGGCATTGCTCACAAGAAAACCCCGGC
>CAZEOY010000423.1:0-3963 GCA_964513835.1 uncultured Syntrophobacteraceae bacterium | reverse complement strand
GGTTATCGTTCGTATGGGGGACCCCATCCCTCAATCACTTCAACGAAAAGGAGTCGGGTGTGGCTCTTTTGAAGCATGATCAAGCCGCTCTAAGTTCGGCCGTCGTTGCGGCATAGTGATCGAGGTGGTGACGCCTATGCTCTTGCGCGAGATGGAAAGCCCAATAGTCCTCGAAGTCCCGGCTCGAGCGAAGGGATCTGAGACGGAGCACGGCTTCGGCACCCTTGAGGCTCCATCGTGCACCGGTGATGTCCATGCGATCCTTCACGAGATGACGGCAGGCACCTTCGATCACTCCGGTGGCGATCGGGAGGCCTGCTTGCATCGCCAGATCATAGCCGAGTCGCGTCTTGTTCCTGAGCAGGTAGTTCGCACAGGTGTCGACACCCTTGCGAGCCGACCCAGTAATTCCTCGGCAGGTGGCACTGCGTCGTATCCCAGCGGCGACGTGGGCCGCTTCCCCCCGCAGGATCCGGATCGCATGTTCGCTGACCCACGTCTGGGCCTCCTTCGTGCCAGCCGCGTGAAATGCGGTCACCGCCTTCCAGAGATACTCGATGACATGAATGAAGTCTTGCACAACGGCAATGTTGTCCACGCCGAACTTTTTGGCGCTTGCAAGCACGCGACGGATCTGGGTGCGGTCCCCATCGATCAGCACCACCCAGCGAAGCCTCCGGTCGGGATCGCGCCGATCCGCTTCGCGGAACATTTCATCAATCGCTGCCGCCGGATCCTTCTCGATGCTTGCGAATACCCTCTTGTCTTGCGCCCGCGGCGGATCGGTCCCCAACACCCCATCCGGCGATGAGCCATAGATAACCTCCGTTGCGGTTCTCACATGCGGGGCAATTCGATACACTGCGCACACCGTCGCCATCCGCTTCCGCTCCCGCTTCTCGCCTGCGCACAGTCGTTTTTCGAGGCGATTCCTCGGCTTCCGCTCCGCCGCACGCCGGGTAGCAGGTCTCAGATCATCGGTCCTGACCACGATCCCCTTCATGTCGGTGGACAAGACAAGGATGTCGTCGGATGCTCCAATGGTCTGAGAGACCGGTTGGCGGTCATAGAACGCGTCGAAGTCCGTTGCTGCGCGAACGGCCAGTTCTTCCGCCTGCCGCTTTGGCATCGGTTCACCCGTTCTCTCCGCGATGCTTGCCACGCACTCGTCATACGATGCTATCGCGGCCTTTTCCGCCACGGAACGCCGAATCCCGTGGGAATACTTGTCATTCGGCAGGTTGAGGTTCCGGTCCATTGGAAACAGGCTCGGCCGACCGAGTGCCGAATACCGGCGCCGGGTCACGACCACCTCGCCGAACAGGGTACGCATGGTCCGACGACATCCCGCCCTCATCTGGCTGTGCGCCACGCCCCCGGCATCCGTTACGCTGACCACCTCCTTGGATTTCGCCCGCAGGTTCAGATTCGCCTGAACCAGAACCCTGCAGAAATCCCGACCTTTCGCGGCGACAGCCTGTTCCAACTCGCCGTGGGAAGACGTCAGCATTTCACCAGAGCTGAACAAGCGGATAATCTCGGCAGCCAGATCCATGACCCAAAAAAATTCCTCGTCCATGAGCAGGGAACCGGAGTATGATTTCATCGCGGGTTGGTCCTTTCGTGCAAATTGGATTCTTCGATTCATCAGTACCACGAGGGACCTCCCCGCATCTACCTTCCCCGCTCCTCCGTTTCGTCCGTCATTCCTCGATTTTGGCGTTGCTTCAAAAGATCCGCACCCATTCGATTTCGGCGGATTACGGCTCTTCGAGCCTAATCCGCCCTACGGAATTACGCTGGTTCTTTCCGGAAACCGTATGAATCGGCATTTCTCCCTTTTGTTGCCAAAACAAGGATGGCCGTTTTCCAAGATCGTCATCGTGGCCTGCAAGGCTGTATCGAGTGCCACGATCGAGCAGAGTTCCGGGGCATACCACAGTTCTTCCTGGGTCATGGTATCCAGGGTCATGGCACGTTTCCTGGGTTCCTGGGTGCTCATTCATGCTCTCCTGTTCATTTGGAAGGGAATTTCCCTTGTTTCTCCGGTCCCTTCTGGAGGGACTTTTTCGTGTGGAACGAGAGTGCTTCGAAATACAATTTCTCGTCGACCTGCTCGGCCTCCTTCCGTATGGCTGCATTGAGAAGCTCATTGGCGAGATTGGTCAGGGTCCGGTAGTTTCCCCCCGCATGTTCCGACAGGGTTTCGATGACCGGTTTCGTCATCAGTCTCGGGTTTCCCGCAGCCTCGAGGCAGTGGCCGACGAACGTGACCAGCTGCTCCTTCGGGACCGCCTCCATGGTCATCCGGAACCGGACCCGACTCTCCAGAGGCAGGAGTTCCGGGGTGCGAAGCCGGTGCTGGAGCTGTCCGTCACCGCAGAGGACGACGGTCAGGATCGCGGTGGCATCGAAGTTGGCGCTCGTGAGGAGGCGGAGTTCGGAGAGGACGGTGGGAAGAGCCATCTGGGCTTCGTCGTAGATGAGGACCGGCCGGCACATGGTGGCTTCGATGTGGGCCTGCCACCGTTCCCGAAGGGCTTTGAACCCTCCATACCGGTTGGCCGGGGACAAGGCCACCCCGAACAGCTGGCCCAGTTCCCGATAGAAGTCCCCCACCTGGCTTTGCGGCCGGGAGAGGAGGCCGACCATGACGTCCTGGCGCTGGCCCAGACGATGGACCAGTTGCCGGAGCAGGATGGATTTTCCCGTTCCCGGGTCCCCGGTCAAGAGGACGAACCCGCCCTCCGGGATCTGCTGTTCGACCCTCCAGCAGAAGTGGGAGGATTTGGGGGTCTCCTGCAACGCCTCCGGGGGGACATCCGGGGAGAACGGGTTCCACTTGATTCCGAGGTGGGTGAGTTCGCGTTTCCGCATCATTCGTTCGTCTCCTCCTTGGGGAGATAGCTCATGGGAAGCCCGGTGGCCGCATACTCCGTCAGATGCTGTCGCAGGAGAGGAGCCATTCCCGAGGGAGCGGGCGGCGTGCAGGCACCAACGGTGGGTTTCATCGGCCGACGCTTTCCGTCGGCGTTCTTCTCCTTGTCCACCGGGTAGAGCCGGCCGATGATCTCTCCGGACGGCTTGTTGACCAGATAGACGGTCGAGAGGTCCCAGTCGGCATACCGGACGGTGATCTCCCGGAGATGTTTGAATGCCGCGGGGATCTTGAATGGGGTTCCCTCGATCCGGATCGTCAGGTCCGATCGCCGGAGTTTTCGGGACCGCTCGACGGTGAACGCCTTGCGCAGGTCTTCCGGGGATGGGGCTTCCCGGGTGACCTCGGGTCCGTCCAGGAACCGCTGGAGGGGGGGCTGGCCGGTTTCCGAATGCACCCGGCGGTGGTAGTCCATTTCCACGTAGGCGATCGTGGCCTCGTTCAGGAGCTCGAGGGACAGCTCCGTCTCTCCTTCGAGCATCGGCAGCAGACGTCCCTCGATCTGGCCCCAGAAGGCCTCCTGCTTCCCGTTTTGTTGGGGCGAATACGGGAGGGTGGGCTGAAACTGGATGCCCAGCCGTTCGAGCCCCCGGGTGGTCTCGGCCGCCGTCATGGGCGATCCGTTGTCCGTCATCAACGCCCTCGGGAGACCGCGTTTCAGGAACGCCTGGCAGAGGGCATGGACGAAGTTCTCCGCGGTCTCCCGCCAATACCACTGGGCATGACAGACGAGGCGGGATCGGTCATCCAGGATGGCCACCAGGATTGGGCGGACCCATTCCCCCTTGTCGGTGAGGAGTTTCCGGGAACCATGATGGAAGTCGGCATGGAACAGTGCGCCCACGTGGGTGGCCTCGAACAACCGCTGCTCGCGTGACTCCCTGTGCGCCATGGCTGCCAGAACCCCTGGCCGGCCGTTCTTCGGGAGTCGGACACGGATGAATCCCCGAGAATTCCGGAACCGCCGGACCGTCGCAAAATACGGTTTCCGGAAAGAACCAGCGTAATTCCGTAGGGCGGATTAG
>CAZEOY010000422.1:1088-3971 GCA_964513835.1 uncultured Syntrophobacteraceae bacterium | reverse complement strand
CGATTCGACGTCTCCGCCTCGTGAGATTTCCAGGGCGAAGGCTCCGTGAAATACATCTCCTGCTCCCGTGGTGTCCTCCACTTCAATCTTCACAGCCGGACACGTCTCTTCCCTCCCGCCTTGCGTCCACAGGAATCCACCCTCTCCCAGAGTCACCGCCGCCAGAGGGGCACAAGCGGCGAGACGCTGTAGTGCCCGCCTCATGTCGGTCTCGCCCGTGAAGTCTCTCGCGAACCTGGACGATGCAAGGAGATAGTCCACCAGACCAGCCAGCCGCTCCGTACCCGTGTGAACCGAGCCTGCATCCAGGATAGTGGGTGTCCCCCGCCGTCGGGCCTCCTCAGCCAGGATCACAGAGATCTCCGGTTCGTGGCCGTCCATGAGAATGGCGCCAGGATTCATGGTGGAAAGATCGATCTGAGAGGATGCCAGATGGGGCGTTTCACCCTTGAAGTTCACGACACTCCTCAGTCCGCCCGGTTTGACAAGAATCATGGAAAGTGGGGTCGGATGGCTGCCTCGGACGACCCACTCCGTCAGGACGCCATCAGCCATCAATTCCTCAAAATGCAGATCGCCAAAAACGTCGTGACCCAGGTAGCCGCAGAACGCGCTCTGACCTCCGAGACGGGCCACCGTGACCGCAGCATTGGCGGCCGGTCCCCCGCCCGCCATGATCATCTGGCTGGCGAAGCACTTCTCGTCGGCACCGGGGTGGTGATCCACGAGGAACGTCATATCGAAGGAGGCGTGCCCCACGCACAGTACGTCGACTCGCTGCATCAGGTAACTCCCTGCCGTTGGATCGGAAACGGCCCGCTCAGAGCTGAAATATGAGCAGGACCTGCGAAGGGTTTGGAATCTCATCCTGGCCGCGTTTGTCTACTATGCCTGAGATGGCTCCGCAATGGCAAGAAAAGCTCATGTCCACTGCGGCATTACTTGACACCGTGATGGGATCGCAATAGAGAGCCTGAATTAGGCTGGTCGTGCGGCGAGACAAACCGGCCAATTCCGATTCCGCTGAAAAGTCGTGGGATTGTAGAGAGTACATGATGGAATCCTCCCCCCTTTGGTTTCCCTGGTTGACGGGTGTTGCGGGCTTTATTCTCGGCTTGCTTACGGCTGTGATCGTGGTTCTGAGCCGTGCCGGATTATGGAGGGAACGGCTGAGAAACGAAGTCGAGATTGAAAAGGCAGCCCTGCTGTCCCGCTTGGATGCCAAGGACCGGCAGTTGGAGGGCATGGAACTGACCATATCCGGGCTTCGGGAAGACGCGGATCGTCTGAATGTGGAAGTTCGGGCTCTGCTGAGCAGGAGCGCAGCCGCTGAAGAGAAGAATCTAAGGATTCCAGAGCTGACTGGACGACTCGAAGAGAGAGACGCGCAACTCCTCGCGCTGCATCAGGAGAACATGGGGCTCCAGAGGAAGCTCTCTGAAACGCAGACGCGACTGGAGGAAGAGCAAAAAGCGTGGGGAGACAAGCTGCAGACTCTGGGCGATGTGCAGGCTCGCCTGTCGGATACCTTCAAGGCGATCTCCTCCGAAACGCTTCGCACCAGTGGACAGACCTTCCTCGACCAGGCCCGAGCGGTGCTTGAGAGAGTGCAGGAAGGTGCCAGGGGGGATCTCGAAATCCGACGGCTCGCCATTGACGAACTGGTGAAACCGTTGCGGGAATCCTTGTCGAGACTGGATGATCGAATCCGCGAGGTTGAACAGGCAAGAAGCACAGCTTACGCCTCGCTCACCGAGCAGGTTCAGTCCCTGGGCAAGACACAGGCCCGGCTTCACCAGGAAACTGCGAATCTCGTCCAGGCCCTGCGGACGCCATCGGTTCGGGGTCGATGGGGCGAAATGCAGCTGAAACGGGTGGTCGAAATCGCGGGTATGGTCGAACATTGCGACTTTTCCCTGCAGGAGACGGCCTCCGGGGGCAGCGACTCACGGCTGCGGCCCGACATGATCGTCAAGCTGCCCAACGGCCGCAATGTGGTGGTGGATTCCAAGGTGCCTCTGCAGGCGTACCTGGAAGCACTTGAAACTGCCGACGAATCGGCAAGATCGGCGAGAATGAAGGATCACGCCCGCCAGATTCGTTCGCATCTCGTGCTGCTCGGCAGCAAGTCCTACTGGGAGCAGTTTGAGCCCGCACCGGAGTTCGTGGTCCTTTTCCTGCCTGGGGAATCCTTCTTCAGTGCCGCACTGGAGCTCGACAAGGCCCTCATCGAATATGGTGTGGAGCAACGGGTGGTTCTCGCCACGCCGACAACCCTCATTGCTCTCCTCAGGTCCGTTGCCTATGGATGGAGACAGGAGCGATTGGCAGCCAATGCGGCTTCCATCAGCGAGCTCGGGAAGTCCCTTCATGATCGCATACAGACCATGGCGGTACACTTTGCTGAGATTCGCCGTGGGCTGGATCGGTCGGTCGAGTCGTACAATCGCGCCATCGGAACCCTGGAGGGGCGCATACTCCCTGCAGCCCGTCGCCTCAAGGAGCTCGGCATATCGAGCTCTGTCGAAATCCAGACCCTCCGTCCCGTGGAAAGGATCCCGCGCCCCATGGCGCAGAGCAGCCCCGGTGGAGCAGCGGAGGAGCGGTCGAGGGGGCAGGATGAGGATGCCTGAAGAGATGGACTTAAAAGGATCCTCGGTCATGGTGGTTCTGTGGGCGAAGGGCGGTTCGGTGAGGAGCGAGGGTTGAATCTGCAGACGGGTCAGGCATGTCTCATGACTGCGGGGTAGTTTTTCAAAGATAACATAAGCTTTGTGATTCAGTGGAGAAAATGATTCGCCGAAAGTATAGATGCAATCCATAAGACCGTGATTCAAAGTCTGCGCGTTCAGCGTGCACAGCCGGATCGTTTTGTTGACGAGG
>CAZEOY010000422.1:0-1078 GCA_964513835.1 uncultured Syntrophobacteraceae bacterium | reverse complement strand
GAGGACATCTCCCGACAAGCCTGAGCCAACAGCTTCTGCGGCACTCTGGGAGATGCGAGATGGGGCGGGTACACCATGCGGGTTTTGGTAGTCGAAGATCATCCCTCCATGAGAAGCATCTTGAAAAAAATGCTCTACCGGATGCAGTGCTTCGAATCCATTGAGGAGGCAGCCGATGGCGAGGAAGGCTGGCACAAACTGCGCACTGAGATTTTCCAGCTGGTCGTTGCCGACATCAACATGCCGAGGCTCAACGGCATTGAGCTGCTCAAGCGTTGCCGTCGTGAGTCCGACCTTCGGAACATCCCTTTTCTCATCGTTTCGGGCGAGGCTCTCCAAGATGTCATTGCATTTGTCGGAGAGTGGGGCGTATTCGACTATGTTGTGAAACCCTTCTCGTACAGCATTCTCAAATGCCGGATTGAAGCAATGTTCGAGCGGCTCCGCAACCCGGAGGATCTCCTTTTCAGGGAGGTCGAACGGCTCAAGGAGATGGGATATTACCGCGAAGCTCTCCATAGGGTTGAAGAGGCTGAGGCCTATCTGAAGGACTTGAAGGCCAAGTGGTTGACCATCAAGGGCGAGTGTCTATTGGCTCTCGGAAGCCTGGAAGGAGCCGAGGAGTGTCTCAACCGGGCGCTGAAGCTCTCCGAAATGTACCTTCCCGCGCACAAGACATGCGCAGAGCTCCATTTGAAGCAGGGGAACATCGAGCGGGCCATCGAGTTTTTGACTCGTGCCGATGAGATCAGCCCTCTGGACACCGATCGGAAGGTCAACCTTGGCAAGCTGCTGCTCGGGCAGGGGAGGGATGACGAGGGTCGAGGATACCTCGACAAGGCCGTCAAACAATCCTCCCAGACTGAGCGTGGAGACATCCTGCGCAGGGTTGCAGAGGCCTACATGGAGAACGGCCATTTTGCCGAAGCCGAAGAACTCTTCTTGAAGCTCATCAAGCTGGACCCCGACCAGGTTGAGACCTACAACAGGCTTGGCATTGCTTTGAGGCGGCAGGGCAAATACGATGACGCGGAGGCTTACTATCGGATGGCCTTGGAGAGCCACCCCCAGAACCCCG
>CAZEOY010000421.1:0-3972 GCA_964513835.1 uncultured Syntrophobacteraceae bacterium | reverse complement strand
TATGCCGGGGATGGGGGGCAAGTCATGGCTTTCTCAGTGCCCTGCTCCGGGCTGCCTGAATGATGAGGTGGCGCGAAGTGGATCCAGTCGTCAGGATCTTCCGGAGCCCTCAACTCCAACCGGCATGAGCCCAAGCCCCATTACGGCCTTGTATTTGCCATTTCCTTGACTCATAATGAGTTCAATCGAACGCCCGATGACCGATCCTTCTCGTCAATCCAGGCTCTTTCCTCATTCTTGCACTGAAGTTCGGTGAAACGTGCTTATTCTCTCCGACTCACGCCGCGAGCGCTCTGATTCTTCGACCCTGTTCCCTGAAGGGTGGATGGTTTGAACCCCATTCAGAGCCGCAAAAATCACGGAGGTTCAGCCCCCCGGCCCTGGAAGAGACCCCTGTACCGGAAGCGACAATGGGCAAACCCATGATCTTCGTCAGCCACAGCGCGTCGCTGCCTCAACGAACTGGTGCAGGAGCTCAAAGACGCGGGCATGGATCCCTGGGTGGACTATGAGCGTCTCAAGACGGGGGACGTCTGGAACGAGGCGATCACGAAGGCTTTGGTGCGCTGCCACGGCGCCGTGATCCTGTGCTCCAGGGATTCCACTGAGCGGAATTTTGTGAAATACGAAGTCGGTTATCTGTCGGTGCGCAAACGCAGCGAGCCTGAATTCACCCTTTGCCCGCTCCTGCTAGGAGGATTGGAGCCTGAAACGATCCAGGAGGGCTTTTTCGGGGCGATACGCCTGCATGACCTTCAGTTTTACCGCTGGGAGCATCCCGATCGGCAACAACATCTCATTGAGCAGTTTGATGGGTGTAAACGGGCTGCCGAGACACCGACCTCGCCGGTGGCCAAGCTGGAGCTCCATCTTGCCGAGCAGGTGTTTTCCCGGATTCCCCAGGGGCTCCTGCGTGCCGCTGCTGAAGAGGTGGAATGGGACAGGCAGAGTAACTGGGACGTCCCCGAAGGTCATGCTCAGCTTTTCACACGGCATCTGCTCAGCGCCCCAATGGGTGAGCAGTACCGGGCCTTGAAGGAGCTCAAGCGCCCTTTGGGGGGCAGGTTTGGGGTGATCTTCGAAGCGGTCGCGCCCTTTTGGGTGGATGAGCAGGCTGCGAGCGAGTTCTACGGGGTCCTCAAGGCGCCGCCGCAGCATCGGGCAGCCCTGGTCAACGGCACCATCGCCCGCTTCACACCGCAGATGTTCTTGAGGCGGGCGCAAGCCCACCTGGAGATCAGGAACGAGCTGTCGCCTGAAGGGGAGGAGCCGACGGCTGTTGAAGAGGGGCCGGAGCGTGAGGTGATCGTGGAAGGGGGTCATGTTCCCGAGGGGCGCTTCGGTGCTGCCAGCCTCAGGCAGCAGGCCCTGCGATCCATCAGCTACCAGCTGCATGGACCCGAGCCCGCCAACGAGGAGGAGCTGCTCAGGGATCTTGAGAAGTTGGAGAGGATCAGAGAAAGTGTTGTTTCCGTTCTCATCCTCGACAGGCCCCAGGGTCTGAAAGAACTGGCGGCTCTTCAGGAGGAATTTGGCACCGTGACCTTCTTCGCCCTCACGGGTCCGGAAGTCCCAGCTGTCGAGGGGGCGTTGAAATCAAGGCTCAAAGTGATCCAGCCGCTCTTGGGCTCCTTTGGCAGCGAACACCACAACGAGCCCTTCGCCTATGACATGTACACGACCATTCGGGCAATAATCCAGAAGGGCTGACCAGGAGTGAATCCGTCATGTCCGACAAAGAGCTCTTCAAACCCAAAGAATATGTCATCTCCGATCTCGACAGGAAGAAAGCTGCAGCATTCGGTGAGCGAGGCGATGGCAGAGTCTATGTCTGGGACGAAAGGGTGATCTTCGCCGTCCGGGTCGCCCAGGTGACCCATCGTCCTCTGCTTCTTCGGGGTCCGGCCGGCTCAGGAAAATCCTCCCTGGCTCCATTCGTGGCCAACAGCCTGGGGCATCGGTTCTACCTGTATACAGTGACGGCGAGGACTCAGGCGCGGGACATGATGTGGGAGTTCGATGCCCTCGCCCGCCTCAATGATGCCAACGTGAGCCGGGGTGAAGGTGCCATCGCGGACAAGGTCGCCCAGCTCCACAATTACATCACCCCGGGGGTGCTTTGGTGGGCGTTCGACCGCCGATCGGCCCGCCTGCGGGGCGCAGATTCCGAGAAAAGTCTGCATGTTCCACCCTGCGTGGACCCGGCGGGAAACAACGCGGCATCCGGCGCGGTGGTCCTGCTGGATGAAATCGATAAGGCCGATCCGGATGTGCCCAACAATCTCCTGGAGGCTCTGGGCTCCCGCCAGTTCCTGGTTCACGAGACCAAAACTCCCGTCCAAGACCGGCACCATCCCTTGGTTCTCATCACGACCAACGAGGAGCGGGAGCTGCCTCGAGCCTTTCTCCGCCGATGCATCGTGCTTTTTCTTCACGACAAGACCAAAGAGGAGCTGGCGGAGATCGCGGGACACCATTTCCCCGATGAAGAGGGGGAGCTCTATCTCAAGGTGGCAGAGGGCATGGTCGCAATCCGGGAGGAAGCGAAGAAGAAGGGATCGCGTCCGCCGAGCACCGCGGAATACCTCGACGCCATCGCTGCTTGCCTCGAACTGAAAGTGAGGCCGGATGCCAAAGGGAAGAAGGGAGAGCTCTGGAAAGTCCTGTTCGAGGTCTCCCTGTCCAAACGCAGCGAGGAAAAGGGTGATGCCTGAGAAGAACTCGGGAGGATCACGGGGGAAGGTATACGGCGAAGTCGGGCCTGCCGACGCACTGCGCGCGCTCAGCCTGCTCGGTCGGGATGAACTGGCTGCGGGGGTCGCCTGGATCAACGAGCTGCTTCAAATGGAGGTTGCCACCCGGGGAATGGCCGAGGAGCCGAGCGAATCGAAGGGTCAGGAGGAATGGGAGGCACGGCGTGGCGAAGAGACCAGGGGCCCCGAGCTGGCCGAGCTGGCCGAGGAGCCCGGCCCAACGTCTCCGCCGGACGCGGCGAAGACTCCCGATGAAGGGCCGGTGCTCCCTTACCGCGTGGTGGCCGAGCGCCGCGAGGAGGAGAGGGGCCAGCCCTTCTGGCTGGCGGCGGCAGAGCTCCTGCCACAGGCTGACCCCCGGCGTGTGAAGAACCGTCCGGAGCTGATCCCTCTGCTGAACCCCCAATGGGCCAGGGCCATCCTCTCGGCCGCTTTTTCCACGGTCCAGGAGGATGGCCCCATCGATATGGACCGAATCATCCATGAGGCGGTTCGCTGCCGGCCGATCAGGCAATTGCCCAGGCTCACGATTCCGACTTTGCGCATGGGTATTCAGCTGTTGCTGGATCGAGGCCCGGGGATGATGCCGTTTGCGGGCGACATGGAACACCTGTTGAGACTGATCCAGGAGGTCGTCGGACGGGACCGGGTGGAGGTTCTTCATTTCGCGGCATGCCCCCTGCGCGGAAATGGTCCGCGGTCCCGGCTCCAATGGCGTCGCCGCTACGATCCTCCGGCGGCGGGGATACCCGTGGTGCTGCTGACCGATCTCGGCATCGCACGTCGCCGCGATCTGACCGCAGGCGCCAGCGAAGGGGAGTGGCTTCGATTCGTCTCCGTCGTGAGTGCGGCCGGGTGCCCCCTCCTGGCTCTCGTTCCCTATGCAGACACGGGTGACCGTTGGCCACGGAGACTGCGACGATTCATGCACATTCTTCCCTGGGATCGTTCCACCACCGCATCCCAGGTCCGCCGGACCATCGGCAGAGGACTGCGGGTGATTTCATGACCATGCGCGCCGAGGATGCCAGGAGGCTCATCGGCCTGGAGCGTCGGGTGAACGGCAGGGCGGTTGAGCTTGCCATACACCTCTCCTTGGCCGTGAGGGTGGAGGTGGAGCTCATCCGGGCGATGCGCCTTGCCGCCATGGCGGATGAGGATGTTGGGGTGGAGGCCGACCTGTGGTTCAGCTCCCTCGTGCAGGCCCGGGATGTGAGCG
>CAZEOY010000420.1:0-3972 GCA_964513835.1 uncultured Syntrophobacteraceae bacterium | reverse complement strand
GAAATGGCAGGACAATCCCAATAGTTGGCTGTTGGGGATTCAGGCCACCTGGCCGCTCTTTGAAGGGGGATTGTCCGTTTCCAGAATGCGCGAAGCCGAGGCTCGCCGGAAGGAAACGGAAGCCCGCGGAAAGCAGGTCGCCCTGGACATCGCCCTCGAAGTCCGTCAGGCGGCCCTCGCAGTCAATGAGGCTGCTGAAAAGATCAAGGTGATGACCGAAAGAAGGGCGTGGGCTGAGGAGGCTCTGGAAGAGGTTCGCCGGCACTACGACCAGCAGGTCGTTACGGTGGACGCGCTTCTTCAGGCCGAGGTCGCCTGGAATCAGGCCGAGGTCGCCTACATGGCCTCGCTCTTTGAAGGGAAGATTGCCCAGGCGTATCTGAGGCGATCGTTGGGCGATTTCGCCCAAGAAGTGAATGAGCTGCAGAGCCGAGCTCATTGACTCGAAACCCGAAACTTGAAACTTACCGGAGGCGTCCAGTGGCTGAGTCCCAGGACAAAGAGAGAAAGAGCCGGTTCACTCGGGAGGCGCTCAAGATTGCAGCCGTTGTGTTCGCCTTGGTCGGTCTCATGGCGTGGCTTTCGGGCGGGTTCATCGGGAAGGTCGAAAAGGAGAAGACCGAATCCGCTGCCCCAATCGGCGAGAAGCCTGCCACGACCAAGGCGGAGCGTCGTACGTTCCCCCTCGTGATCGAGCAGGTGGGGACCGTTCGAGCCATGAGCGAAGCCCAGGTTTCGAGTCGTATCATGGCGCAGGTCAGGGAAATTCATGTTCGGGTGGGGGACCTTGTGACGGCTGGGGATGGAAAGGGTAGCCCCGCCACTGTACTGGCCGTGCTGGATGATTCAGAGATCGGGGCTCGAGTGGATCAGGCCGAGTCTCAGCTGGTGGTTGCGGCAAAGGGTGTCGAGATAGCGCGAGCTCGTCTTGTGGCGACCCGGGCTCAGGTGGAATCGACCAGAGCCAATCGGGATAGAGTGGTTTCCGATTTGAGGCGCACCGAGGACCTTCATCGGGACCGGGCCGCCACAGGGCAGCAGCTGGAGCATGCTCGAGCCCAAAAAACCATGGTGGAAGCACAGCTGAATGCACTGCTCAAAGAGGTTCAGGCTGCTGAAAGTGAGATAGGTCGGTCGATGGCTCAGAAGCAACAGGCCGAAGCGGCTCTCGATGAAGCACGCGCACTGCTCGACTACACCGTGATACGGGCTCCATTCTCGGGAAAGATACTTCGGAAGACCGTGGATGTCGGAGATATGGCCATGCCCGGTAACCCACTGTTTTATATGGATTCTCCCCTTCGCCCGGAGCTTCATGTCCATCTTTCGGAATCGGTGCAGCCTCGTCTGCTGGTCGGGCAGGAGCTTGAGGTGCACATCGATGCTCTGGAACGCTCGATCAATGGTAGATTGCGTGAAGTCCAGCCCAAATCCGATCCGGCCACCCGAACAATGTTGGCCAAAGTGAGCCTGCCGCCGGATCGGGATCTTGTGAACGGCATGTATGGCAGGGTGTTGATTCCGCAGGGAGAATACCAGTCGATAGTGATTCCCAGGGCGGCTGTTCAAGAGGTCGGCCAGCTCCCGCTGGTGGTTGTACTGCATCCCGAAAGGGGGCGGCAGAGGCGTTTCATTACCCTGGGCCCGTCCCATGGTGAGCTGGTGGAGGTGCTGTCCGGTCTGGATGCAGGCGAAGAGGTGGTGATTCCATGAGTACGGCCCAGCATGGATCCCACCATTGGATGACCCGACTGGTGGAGGCTTTCCTCCGCGGAAATCTTTCCGTGCTCCTCATCCTCATCAGTCTGATTGCGGGAGTGGTAGCCCTTGCCATTACGCCCAGGGAAGAGGACCCACAGATTGTCGTGCCCATAGCCGATGTCCTGGTGAATATGCCGGGGGCCTCGGCCCGGGAGGTGGAGCGACAGGTGGCGACTCGCCTGGAGAAACTGCTCTTTCAGATCGATGGGGTCGAATACGTTTATTCGGTCAGTCATCCTTCTCAGGCCATTGTGACCGTCCGGTTCTATGTGGGAGAGGATCGGGAGCGAAGCTGGGTCAAGCTCTACAATAAGATTCAATCCAACATCGATCAGATTCCTCCCGGAGTCACGGGATGGGTGGTGAAGCCCGTCGAAATCGATGACGTCCCCATCGTCAATCTCACTTTGTTCAGCGATCGACACAGTGACTTCACTTTGAGGCGCATTGCAGAGGAGATGGAGATCCGTCTGCAGGGGGTCAAGAACGCCGGACGCGTTTACCTGGTGGGAGGCAGGCCAAGGCAGATCTCGGTTGCCGTTTCACCGCAGAGCATGGCGGGACATGGTGTGGCTCTGCAAGACATTCAGCGCGCGATTCAGGGAGCTAATTTGTCATCATCAGCCGGGACTCTGGTGGAAGAGAATACGGAGCTGCGGCTCGATGCCGGGCGTTTTCTCAAGAATGCAGCCGAGCTGGAGGATCTCGTAGTCGGCGTGCACGACATGCAGCCCGTTTATCTCAGAGATGTGGCGAAGATACTGGACGGACCTGCCGAGCCCGAGAGTTATACTCACATTTATTTGGGTGAGAGGGCTTATTCGTCCATGGATCCTGCTTCGGAGCATGCCGAGCATGCGAAGGCCCCGGAGGGGCTGGAGCGCTACAGGGATTATCCGGCTGTTACGGTTGGGGTTGCGAAGCGAAAGGGCACGAATGCGGTCTGGGTATCCGAAGAGGTCACGCGCGAAGCTGAGAGGTTTGCCAGTGAGGTGCTGCCCGAGGGTGTGCATCTTCGAGTGACTCGGGATTATGGTCGGACGGCTGACGAGAAGGTCAACGAGCTGGTGGAGGCTCTCTGGGTGGCCATTGTGATCGTCGTGATCCTGCTGGCCTACAGCCTCGGGTGGAGAGAGGGCCTCATCATTGCCCTGGCTGTTCCCGTTACCTTCAGCTTCACGCTGCTCATCAATCTCTTTCTGGGCTACACCATCAATCGCGTGACACTTTTTGCGCTGATTCTCTCGCTGGGGCTGGTGGTGGACGATCCCATCGTGGATGTTGAAAACATTCACCGCCACTTCTCCATGAGGAAGGAGCCTCCTGATGTGGCCGTGGTCAGCGCGGTCAATGAAGTGCGTCCCCCTATCATTCTCGCAACCCTTGCGGTCATCATCTCATTCATTCCGATGTTCTTTATCACGGGAATGATGGGGCCTTACATGGCCCCCATGGCGTTGAACGTGCCAGTGGCCATGCTCATGAGCCTGCTCGTGGCGTTCACCATCACCCCGTGGCTTTCCCTGCACATGTTGAAGCACGACAGCCACGATCCGCATTCGGATTCAGCGGGAGAGCCTGAGAAGACGGCCCTTTACCGAACCTATGAGAACATCATGCAAAGGGTCATTCAGCGCCGGGACTTACGCTGGGGGATTGTCCTGGTGGTGCTGCTTCTGCTCGCTTTCGCCGTCTGGCTGGTTACCAGCCGGCGGGTGCCTTTGAAGATGCTTCCCTTCGACAACAAGAACGAGCTGCAGGTTGTGGTGGATATGCCCGAGGGGAGTTCCCTGGAGAAAACCGAGGCAGCCGCCCATGCTCTGGCTCATTACCTGGTCAAGGTTCCTGAAGTCACGGACGTGAGTACTTTCGCCGGCATCAGCAGTCCCATGGACTTCAACGGCCTGGTCAGACATTACTACCTGAGGCGAGGTGCCAATGTAGCCGATGTTCGAGTGAACTTCATCGGCAAGAAGGTGCGGAGCCAGCAGAGTCATGCTTTGGGCCTGCGCCTGAGGAATGATCTCAAGAAGCTTGCGGGTGAATTCGGGGCCAACATCAAGATCGTCGAAAGCCCGCCGGGGCCCCCCGTAGTGGCCACATTAGTGGCGGAGGTCTACAAAGAGGGAGGTCAGTCCTATGACGAGCTTGTATCTGCTGCCAGGAGGGTGCGTGAGCTGATGGAAGGGATGGCCGGCGTTGTGGATGTGG
>CAZEOY010000419.1:0-3999 GCA_964513835.1 uncultured Syntrophobacteraceae bacterium | reverse complement strand
AGCTGCGCACCATTATCAAGGAGATGCAGCCCGAGTTTTCGGACATCCAGGTGGGGGTGACCGGCCAGGAAGCCCTGACCCACGATGAAATCAACACCGTTCTGAACGATATGGTCCTGGCCACCTGGCTGTCTCTCGGCGGCGTGCTGCTGCTCATGATCCTCTTCTTCCGTGGAATCCGCCGCCCTTTGGTGGAGCTCTGCTCGCTCATGGTGGGATTGTGCTGGACCTTCGGCTGGACAACTCTTTTCATCGGACACCTGAACATCCTCTCGGTGGTCTTCGCCCCTCTGCTTTGCGGCCTGGGCGTTGACTACGGAATTCACTGGATGGCGCGTTACGAGGAGGAATCGCGGCACGGAGGACGCGACCCCAATACGGTCGTGAGACTGGTGACGGCGTCGTCCGGCCCGGGGATCTTTCTGGCAGGATTGAGCGCCGCCTTCTCCTTTCTGCCTTTTCTCCTCACCGGCTTCAGGGGGCTGATGGAGCTTGGCCTCATCACAGGTGTGGGCGTACTCCTGACCCTCATCGCCGACTTCACGGTGCTGCCCGCTCTGGCTCCGATCCTGGCCAAAGGGGCTGCGCACTATCGTCCGGCCAAAAAACCTTTCTGGCAAACCGAATCCAACATGATTCGAATCACCCCCAAAGCCGCCCGCTGGATTCTGGCCTTGTCCTTTGTGGCCTGTGTGCTCAGCTACTGGAGCTCGGCGCGAGTGAACTTCGACCTCAATCCCCTGAGACTTCAGGCGGCCAATGCGGAATCCGTCGTCTGGGAAAAGAATATCATCGAGCACTCGGAACGCTCCATAATGACCGCTTCGATCGTCGTGTCGTCTCCGGAAGAAGTCGCAGCGAGAACGAAAGCCCTGGAGCAGTTGTCCTCGGTCTCTGAGGCCGAAAGCATTTATTCCTTCCTTCCCAAGGACCAGAAACAAAAGACGCCGCTGCTTCACAGCCTGCGGCCCTTCATCCCCGAGGTCAAACCCGTGGTGCTCTCCAATCGCGTCTCGGACATCAACGAGCTGGGGCAGATTCTCGAGCGGATTCGGTTCAAGATGCAGGACTCGGAGGCCGCCGCCGCAGGAGCCGGTGAGGATCTCGTGGTGCAGATGAAGGCCGTGCGCAGCCTGATCGAAGAAATCAAACGCTCCCTGGCCGATTCACCCCAGACCCCCGAGCGGTTTTTCGAATACCGCAAACTGTTCCGAGATGACCTGCTCAGCACCTGGGAGATGATGCGTAAAGCGGCTTCTGCCAACCCCATGACCATCCAGAATCTCCCCCAGGCTCTGAGGGACTGGTTCTATCAGGACGGTAAATTCCTGGTTCGAATCTACCCGAGGCAATCCATTTGGGAGGAGGAAGCCCTCAAGCAGTTCGTTCACGAGCTTCAGAGCGTGGACCCGGACGTCGTGGGTGACCCCATTTCGCTGTATACCTTTGCCACGGCCTATAAGAAGGCCTGCCTCAAGGCATCGGGTTATGCGCTCGTCGCCGTCGGCATTCTTCTCTTCTTGGGGCTGCGTCGCATTTCACTCTCTCTTCTGGCGCTCACTCCCCTGGCCTTCGGAACCCTCTGGACCATCGGAATCATGGGTTTGGTCGATCTCAACTTCAATCTGGCCAACAGCATGTTCATGCCTCTTGTGGTGGGAGCCGGGGTGGAGTACGGCATTATGATCATTCACCGATGGAAAGAAGGAGATCTGCCGCCGGGAGCCATGCCTATGAGCACCTTCAAAGGAGTCCTTCTTGCTGCGCTCACCACGACCGTCGGATTCGGAATGCTGATGATATCCCACCATCGCGGCATCTTCAGTTTAGGATTCGTGGCCTGGGCGGGAAGCCTGTGCGTCCTCATGGCCGCAGTGCTTCTCCTGCCCTCCCTGCTCATGAAAATGAATCCACCAGGATTCACGCGTGCCAGGAGAACCTACCGATGATCAGATACCTGTTCGTTGGAATCTGCAGCTGCCTTGTCCTTTTGGGCACCGCTCCCATCCGCACGGGTGCCGCCCCTCAGGGTGCGATGGATAAGGTCAAATCCGTGCTGGACACGGCCATAGAAATCCAGACGCGCCCTGATCTCGAAGGACACGCCAAGGAGACTGAGCGTGCACGCCTCGTACGCGAGCTCATCGCCAGCAGTTTCATCTCGACGGACATGGCCCGGGAATCGCTCGGAGGTCACTGGAAGAAGCTTTCTTCCAAACAGCAAAGCGAATTTCAAAGGCTCTTCTCAGATCTGTTTCAGGATTCCTACACCCGGATGGTGCTCAACTTTCTCAAAAAAGAGACCATTGAGTATCGCGGGGAGACACCCAAGGGGAAGGGAGTTCTGGTTCAAACCGTCATCATGCGCGCCAACGAGCACATCCCGGTGGACTATCTCCTGACGCAGAAATCGGGGCAGTGGTGGATCCATGACGTGGAGATCGACGGGGTGAGCATCGTTGAGAATTATCGCGACACCTTCAACCGGGAGATATCCCGATCCTCTTTCGACAGCCTGCTCCAGAAGATGCGGCTTCAAAACGAGGCCATGGGCCGAGAAGCGTCCTGACCTTTCACATCTTTCCGCCTTGGGGTCGGGAGAATTCGCTCGCTGAGCCCTCATGACCGAAAATGGCCGTCCCGCGTGTTGGTCGCGTTGACCTGCTCGATCTCCGCGGGCTTCGTCTCGTCGACGGTGTTGTTGGCCGCGAGCAGAACGTAGCGGTAGATATAGACGGAAATGGGGACCCCGAGAAGCACACCCCATATCCCGAACAGACTATGTCCGATGTAAAGGATGATGAGGGTGAGAATCGGGTTGATTTTGAGAACCGCCGAAAAGATATTCGGGTTGAGGAAATAGGCCTCCACAGCGTGAACAATCGCGATCATCCCGGCGGCCTTGAGGGCCAGAAGCGAGCCCTGTGAGTTGAAAGCCAGCAGGAGAATCGGTGCCGAGGAGATGAAGATTCCCAGAACCGGGATCAGCCCCGCGAAGAACACGATGATGCTCAGGAGGGCCACAGGTTTGATCTGCAGGAACCACAAACCCAGGGCCGTCAGTGTGGTGTTGAGAATGGCGATGAAGATCTGGGCCTGAAAAGCCGCCCCCACCACCATGGCAAATTTCGCGACACTTCCAGCCGTCTCCTCGTACACATCCTTGATTCTTGTGTGTCTCAGGGCCTGAGTCCTCTCGCTCAGGTTCGGCAGATCGAAGAGGATGAAAAAGCTGAACAAGGTCCCCAGGAAGAAAAACGTCACGTACTGAGTAACCTGGTTGACGACCTTCACAGCCACCAAAACCAGACCCTCCCTGTTGATCCCCAGCACGCTGTTCAGATTCAGGGTCTCCTTGAATCCAATGAAGAGAGGGGCGAGGTAGGTATACCTCTTCGCCATCTCGTCCAGCCTCTTGTGCGTGGTGTCCAGAGATTCGGGAAGCTGCTGAAGGAATATTTTGGTCTCAGTGGCCATGCGAGGCATCACAACCGACAGCATGCCCACGAGCATGGCAAGAAAAACAAAATAGACCAGGATCAGGTGGATTCGTCGACGCGCGGGGATGCGCCGCTCCAGGAATGTGATGATGTTGTTGAAGATATAGCAGAGGATAAAGGTCACAAAGACCAATCCGAACAGCTTACGCACCAGGAAGACCAGCGTGAAAAATGCCGCCCAGATGAAGGCCTTTTTATTGGTACGAAACAGCTGCTGAAAATCGAGAGCCATAGAGATATGATCACCCCGGTCAGATGGTCCGTAGAGCATGTAGCCCAAAGGCCGCACTCTGTCAATTCATGCTCCTCCGGGGTCGCTGAAACGAAAGACTGACTCGCCAAGGCCTGGAGGGAAGTTCAGGAACCCTCAGGTCGGGAGGGCCCAAATTCACCGAGCCGAAACGCGAACGGCAGGCGCACGATAACCCTCACCGCTTCAGTCCGGTGATCTGCATGATTTTGCTGTAAATCTCCGTTTGGTGGTAATAGCCGTTGAACA
>CAZEOY010000418.1:0-4021 GCA_964513835.1 uncultured Syntrophobacteraceae bacterium | reverse complement strand
TCAGTTTCTTTGTACTCCTTCCGATAGGAACACCAACTTCCGAGGGAGTCGGAGCCATTCAAGCCCTTGTGGGCGTCACTTCCGGTGCTCCGGATGTCCCGGTCATCCTTGGACCCATTCTGTTGGGGGAACGGAGTGAAATCATGCCTGAAGCTTTCAGTCTTCGCCGAATGCTTGACGAGATCGTGGAAGATGAAAAGGTCAGTACGTCAAAGCGCAAGAAAGTCTCCCAGGCGGACATCAAAAGACTCCTGACCGAAAGAGAGAGCACCAGGCAGGCAATCCGGGATTCCGGCACGGGTCCTTCCATTGTTTCATCGGGCACTCCGGAACCGGTGGATCATGCCCAGGTTTCCGAACAGCAGGGTCGCAAGCCGGCCTATCCCCCTGGAGAGGAGGTGGCTGCCATTGACTCGTTCAGTGGCCTCGCCGGAGCTTTTCTGCAGGGACATGGGCACACAGCAGGTCATCAGGACATCTGCAACGCAGGCGGTCATTTCCGTCAATCTCAGATTCCTTTGAACGTGCTTCCCTCCCGTATCCTCTTGAAATATCGGGTCGTCCCTCTTCATGAGGGAAGCCGGGTCATTGAACTGGCCATGGAGAACCCGGAAGACGGCACGGCCATCCACCATGTCGAAACATTGACCGGAAAGCGGGTTGAGCCCGTCAGGCTTGATCCGGGATCCCTCCATCATGTCCTCGATCTGTTGAGAGCGCAACGTGCACCGACAGGGTTCAACTCGGCGGATTTTCGGGGCCATGAAGAAGGAAGCATCATCTTTTCCCTGTTTGAGATGCTGGTCATTTCAGAGGGTTCGGATCTCATTATCACAAAAGGAACATCCCCGTGGCTCAAGACCCCCATCCGCATGGAGCGCACCGAGCTTCCCGAGGTGACCCCCCTCGAGTGTGTTCAATACGCCAAATCCTTAATGGATGAGGACCAGTGGGAACAATTCCTGGCGCAGGGTTTTGTGAGATTCTCAATGGAAAACCCTGTGCACGGCCGTTTCCGCGTCCAAGTCCATAGGGAGCGGAGCACGCCTTCACTGGTCATTCGGCACATTCCCGATACCCTCCCGACCCTGGATGAGCTCGGGCTGCCCGAATGGCTGGAAGGCATCACGCAGGCAGCAAGCGGATTGATCGTCATCGCCGGACCCTCCGGTCACGGAAGGACGACCTCTCTTCATGCACTGGTGCACAGGATCAACAGTTGCCGGACCCGCCAAATCGTCACGATTGAAGACCCCCTGGAATATATTCATCGATCCATCATGAGCCAGATCAGCCAGCGAGAGATCGGGAAGGATGTGACCTCTTACGTTGAAGGCATCCAGCAGGCACGGAAGCATGGTGCTGACGTCATTGTCGTGGGCGAGTTATCCTCTCCGGACGTCATCATGGAGTCACTCGCCGCCGCACAATCCGGGCGGCTGGTCCTGACGGCGCTGGAGGCATGTAACGCCAGGCAAGCCCTCCAGCACTTGATCCGCTCCGTTCCCTCCCCGATGAAATCCGAGGGAAAATCTGTGATGGAAGAGGTACCGTTCTTTATTCTGGCCCAGAAGCTGCTTATGGACGAACACGGTGCGACCGTTCGGCCTGTTTGCGAGAAACTGGAAGGGAGCTCGAGATTGGGCGATCTGCCGAAATCCTTGCCCACCGGACCGTCGAGAAACTCAGCGGATGTTGGGGATCGTCACTCAGAGCGCGCGCACGGAAGTCGTATGTCTGACGCCTGACAACTGAAACCTGACACCTTTTGCCCGCGACATCATTCAAGACTCGAAAGAAAGGTCTTGATCTCATGCCCCTGATCGCTCCATCGAATCCTGACTACAGCCGCCCCATTGAGCTCGCTGCGGGGGTTTACTGGGTGGGCTTCAATGACGACCAGTCGGGATCACAGGCCAATCCTTATCTCATCGTTGACGGAAACGAAGGGGTTGTGATCGACGGAGGAAGCCGCTCTGCCTTTCCAAAAGTCATGATCAAGATCCTGCAGACGGGCATATCACCCTCGGCCATCGTGGCCCTTATCTATCAGAATTATGACCCGCGACTTTGCGGCAGCATTCCCCACCTCGAAGGCATCATCAACCGTCCCGATCTGAAGATCATCTCCGATGAGTCCAACCACAGGTTCATCCAGCACTACTCGGAGACCGCCGCGTTCCTGTCCCTTGGGAACATAGACCATGAGTTCCGGTTCTCATCGGGCAGGCGTCTCCAATTCATCAAGACTCCCTATGCCCACTCGGTGGGGAGTTTTATCACGTTCGACGAACAGAGCGGGATTCTCTTCACGAGCGATCTGTTCAGTGGATACATTTCGGATTGGAGCTTGTTTCTGAAGCTTCCCGATGCGTGCAGGGAATGTCATACCTCTGAGCCTGCAGTACCTTGCATGGAAAACAACGGCTCCTGCCCAATCTGGGAAATCATGAAATTCCATCGCCACATCATGACTTCCGAACGGGCACTCAGGCTGGCCCTGGAACAGATCGCCCAAATACCATTTTCCGTAATCGCCCCGCAGCACGGAAGCGTTATACATGAACCCGCAGACATCCTCTTGATCAGCCAGTGCCTGGCATCCCTCAAAGGTGTCGGCATTGATGACATTCTGGGCGACAGGCCTTTTTGCGGACTTGGAAACATCGAGCCCATCCGCGAACGGTTCGGAAAGGGATCCCAATGAACGAGCGATTGCTCAGTGAACTGAAGAACGGTCAACTGGCCAATCCGCAGGTGTGCAAGCTCATGACCCTGCTTATGGAACAGTGGGCAAAGGAGCAGGACTATGAGATCAAACAGCAGCTCCTGCGCTCCACCGTGCTCCGGTACGCCGATGCCGAAAGCAAGCTCGCCGAGATGAACCGGGTAAAGAATCGTTTCGTCGGGCTCGTTGCCCATGACCTGCGCAACCCCCTGGTGTCGATTCGCGGGCTGAGCGAGCTTCTCCTGAACGACCGGAGCGACCCGCTCTCGGACCAGCAGAGGGACTTCCTCACCACCATATACAGCGCCAGCAACAGCATGCTCACCCTGGTGAACGATATCCTCGACATGGCTGTCATGGAGAGCGGAAACCTGAAACTGCAGGTCAGGCGGCAGTCCCTGAGCCGGTTGATCCGGGAGCGTGTCAAGGTCAACGCCATCGTTGCCAAGGAAAAACGGATCTCGCTCGAACAGCGCCTCTCAAGGATCCCCCATCTCTCTTTCGACCGAAACCGCATCAGCCAGGTTTTGGACAACCTCATCGGTAACGCCATCAAATTCTCCCCTGAGCGCGCTCGGATCGCTGTCTCCCTGTCGCGGCGAAACGGGACAGCCATCGTCAGTGTCCACGACCAGGGGATGGGCATCGCCCGTGAGGACCAGGCCCGGCTCTTCTCGGGGGGAACGAGTTTGCGCAATGAGCCGACGGGGGGTGAAAAATCAACCGGAATGGGGCTGACCATCGTTAGCAAGATCATCGAAGAACATAAGGGAATCTTGACGGTAGAGAGTGAAGTCGGAATGGGATCGACTTTCAGCTTCACTCTTCCATTGGAGGGCAAGCGTGTCGATTGAAGCAAGAAGGCCGAAGGTGATCGTGGCCGATGATGAGGGCCATTGCAGGGTATTGATGAAGGCGGTCCTGGCTTCCATGAACTGCGACGTGGTGGGCGAGGCCCGAACGGGCGACGAAGCCATCGAGCTCTACAGGAAATACAGGCCCAATCTGCTGCTGCTGGACGTCAACATGCCCATCAAGACCGGTGACGAAGTATTGGAGGAGCTGCTGGCCGAGTTCCCGGATGCATTCGTTGTCGTGCTCACTTCCGTGACGGACATGGAGAGCATCGAAAAGTGCATCTCCATGGGCGCAGCAAATTATATCCGGAAAGATACGCCGGTCGCCGAGATCAAGATGATCATCAGGGAGACCTGGAAGTCCGTTCTGGACCAGCGAAAGAAGACCTTCACGCATTGATCGCATGAGACCCAACCCCCTTTTCATCGAGCTCCT
>CAZEOY010000417.1:0-4037 GCA_964513835.1 uncultured Syntrophobacteraceae bacterium | reverse complement strand
ACGGCCGGCAACGCGAGCGGCGTAAACGACGGGTCTTCCGGGATGGTCATCATGTCGGCGGAGAAGGCGAAGGAGCTCAACATCGCTCCCATTGCACGAATCAAGGCTATGGGGAGAGGCGCCTGTCATCCAGCTGTTATGGGGCTTTCTCCGGTGCCGGCCGTAAACGACCTGATGAAACGAAGCGGTCTCCAGATTGCGGATTTCGACCTGATCGAGGTCAACGAAGCCTTTGCCGCTCAGTACATAGCCTGCGAGCGCGAGCTCGGCCTCAATCGGCAGATCACCAATGTAAACGGCTCGGGAATCGGGCTGGGGCATCCGGTGGGATCTACCGGCTGCCGGATCATGGTCACTTTGATCCATGCCATGAAGAAAAGGGGCAACACCCTCGGGCTGGCAACGCTCTGTGGCGGTGGAGGGGTGGCCATGGCCTGTGCCCTGGAGATGCTCTAAGGAATGAGGAATGAGGAATGATGAGTGAACAGTGAGCAGTGATGAGTGAGGAAATGTTCATCATTCATCACTTCTAAAACGGTTGGGTTCATATCGGGAGACCAGCAATGAGCACTACGACGATCTATAAATTGGAAAAGGAGGGAGACCTCGCCCTCGTCACCATTGACCTGCCGGGAAGGCCCATGAACACCTGGACGGATGAGGCAATCGAAGAGCTGGGGCAAATGTTGAGTGCGTTGGAAACGCAGGCTGACCTGAAGGGATTGGTCTTCATTTCCGGAAAGCAGGGTAACTTCCACGCGGGTGCTGACCTCAACGTGCTCACCAGAATGAAGAACAGGAGCGATGCGGCCGCCGTGCTCGACAGCCTGCATGGATTGTTTAACCGCATCAGTGGTTTGCCCTTCCCAACACTGGCAGCTATAGACGGCCACAGACTGGGCGGAGGGCTGGAATTGGCCCTGGCCTGCACCGCTCGTGTGGCCAAAGACTCGAAACATACCCAACTGGGGCTTCCGGAATGCAATCTGGGGATCTTTCCCGGGGCGGGAGGCACCCAACGGCTTCCGCGCCTGATAGGAGCCCCCGCTTTCCAGCTCATTCTCAAAGGGACGGTCTACCCGGCCCTCAAGGCGTTGGAGCTCGGCGTGATTGACAGGTTAGTGCCCGCCGATGCCGATCTTCGAGTGAAGGCTTTGGAATTTCTCCGGGAAATCATCAGCGGAAAATTCGATCTCAAACGCCCTGGGCATGACTTCTCGCGTGTGGATGAAGTGGCGCAAGCGGCTCGGCAGGATGTCCTCAAGGCCACCAGGGGCAGAGAGATACCGGGACCGATGCTGGCGATCGAATCCATGCGGGAGGGGCTCAAAGTCTCGCTGGAGGAAGGCCTCGAAATCGAAAAGCGCCATTTCATCGATGCCGTGCTCACGGATCAGGCCAAGGGAAGTATCCACACCTTTTTCCTCAAGAACATGAGCGATAAGCCAAGGGGGATGATCACCAAGGGGTTTGAGCCCAAACCCATGAAGAAAGTCGGCATCCTTGGTTTCGGCACGATGGGGCGGGGCATCGCCATAGAGATCCTTCGTCACACCGGGATGGAGGTGGTTGCCAAAGAGATCCCCCAGGCGATCGAGCCGGGAAGAGAGTTTGTGGAGAAAATCCTCGGTGAAATGGCGGCAAAAAAGAAGCTCAAGACACCCGTGCACGATCTGATGGGGCGACTCAAGATCGTGTCCGAGTATGGGGATGACTTCAAGGATGTGGATCTGGTCATCGAGGCAGTTTTCGAGGACATGAAGGTGAAAGAGCAAGTCTACCGGGAAATCTGCCAGGTGGTTCCGGGGGATTGCATCCTGGCCAGCAACACTTCATCGATCCCGCTTGATTCCATGTCCCCCTTCGTCAAGGGCCGGGATCGTTTCGCCGGTCTTCACTTCTTCTCTCCGGTCTGGAAGATGGAACTTGTGGAAGTCATTCACGGTGAGAAGACCAGCCAGGCGACTATGGATAACCTGCTCGGCTTTGTGGCGGAAATTCGCAAGCGCCCCGTCGTGTGCAGGGACAATCCGGGGTTTGTGGTCAATGCCTTGCTCTTTCCCTACCTCTTGTCCGCGCTCGATTTCATCGAAACCGGGAATCCCGTCGATGAAGTCGATAAGGCTTTTGTTAAGTTCGGAATGCCGGTAGGGCCGATTCGGCTGACCGACGAAGTCGGTATCGATGTCGTGCACAAGATCATGAAGGGCATGAAGATCGAGCAAAACACCCTGAAGCACCTATGCGATCAGGGGCGGCTGGGACTGAAGAAATCCGGCAAAGGATTCTTCTCTCAGGATGGAAGCGTAGACCCCGATGCGCTGCCGCTTATCGAGAAGAAGAGCCCGAAGAAGCTCACGGCCGAAGAGATGCAAACGATCGTCCTCACCCAAATAGCCAGAGTGGCCAAAGGCCTGCTCGACAGGGGGATCGTCAAAGATCCTCGTATGATCGACATGGGGATGATCTGGGGAACCGGATTCCCTCCCGACAAAGGGGGACCTCTGATGTGGGCGGATCTGACAGGGCTCAGCCAACAACAATTCGGAAGGACCTTCTACGAGACAAGGTAGATGCTTGCTTAAGCTCAGAAGCAAGACTGCGAGAAAGGAGTAGTCAACTTGAACATAGTAGTGCTGCTCAAGCAAACCCCTGATACTGAATCACTCATCCGGATTGCAGCAGACGGCAAGTCAGTCCAGACTGCAGACTTCAAGTGGGTGGTGAACCCTTACGATGAGTTCGCCGTCGAAGCCGCCCTTCGGCTCAAGGAAAAGCAGGGTGGGACGGTGACTGTGGTGAGCTGCGGGCCCCAGCGGGTGGTGGAATCCGTTCGCACGGCCCTGGCCATGGGTGCAGACGCCGGTCTGTTGATCGATGATCCCGTCCTCGAAGAGAGTGACAGCCTGGCGGAAGCCAGGGCCCTCGCAGCAGCCGTGAAGGAGCTCAACCCGGATATCGTCCTGTGCGGCTCCCGTGCCGTCGATTACGATCAGGCTCAAAGAGGACCCATGGTCGCAGAGCTCCTCGGCTGGCCTCACCTTCCGCTGGCCGTGGCGCTCGATTTCAATGCAGGCACCGTTGCCATAGAAAGGCCCGTCGAAGGCGGCAAGATCACCCTTGAAGCCTCACTGCCCGTCGTGGTGACTCTGGGCGGGTCGCATGCCGTATGGAACCCGAGGTACGCATCGCTCCCCGGCATCATGAAGGCCAAGAAGAAGCCTCTGGCCACGAAGAAGCTGGCCGATCTTTCCCTCGATGGAGCCGGATTCGGTCCTGATGGAGCGAGGATTCGCATCACCTCCCTGGTCATGCCTGCCGAGAGGGCTCCCGGAAGGATCGTCGGCGAGGGTCTGGATGCGGCGGGCAAGGCCGCAGAGCTTGTCCGGGCGCTGCATGAAGAGGCAAGAGTCATCTAAGTGGATCAGGAGAACTGAAATGTCCAAATGCGTTTGTGTCATTGCCGAATTTCGAAACGAAGCCTTTCGCCGGGTGACCTATGAAGTGGCCAGCGAGGGGAAAAGAATCGCCGATGGATTGGGGGTGGCTCTCCATGCGGTGGCCGTAGGGTCGGGCGTGGGGGAGAGGGCACCCGATCTGGGGCGCTACGGAGTGGAGAAAGTGTATGTGGCCGATGATCCGGGCCTTGCAGACTATGTAGCCGAAAGCTACGCTCCGGTGATCGCGGATATTCTGGGCGGGTGCGAGCCCGTGGCCATCATGCTGCCCGCGTCGGTGAACGGAAAGGATCTCGGCGCCCGCCTGGCCGCAAGGCTTCAGGCCGGCCTGGCTCAGGACTGCACCGAGATTGTCTGTGAGAACGGCCTGATCAAAGCCAAGCGGCCGATTTTTGCCGGGAAGTGCTTTGCCTGGTGCGAGTGGGCGGAGTCCGCTCTGCCGCTCATCTCCTGCCGTCCCAACGTGATGGACTGCCTTGCCCCAATGGAAGAGAAACGGGCCGAGGTGCAAAGAGTCGATGTGTCCATCCCGCAGGCACGGTCAAGGGTCAAGGCAATCGATTTGGACACCTCCGGCAA
>CAZEOY010000416.1:0-4042 GCA_964513835.1 uncultured Syntrophobacteraceae bacterium | reverse complement strand
GATCAACCACAAGAAAGCCCCGAGCTGACTCCGAGCCCGGCTCGAAAAGCTAAATCCGAGACTTGAATTGCCTTAAACCCCTGGAGGCTCAAGCAGGAATCTGGCGGCTCACCTGACGATCCACACATCGATAGATGTCCTCGTCCGTACCATACATTTCGACGATGGACTTGTGATCGATGAGTTCCTCAACAATGAAGGCGGTCAGATAGAGACTGATGAAGTTCGGACGGGCAACCAGTGTTCTCAGATTGGCCGTCTGATATTGCACTTCGAAATCCTCCGCTGCCAGGAGCTTCTGGAGACAGATGTGAATCTGCGCTTCAAGGTCCTGGAGGCTCGTCGTTTCGACCAGCTTCTCCTCGATCAACTTCATGGCAACCCGGTCGCTGAGAGCTTCGATGTTCTCGCGCAACAGGTTCATGGCATTGAGCCGCTGGTTCTCCTTGGCATGGTCCAATCTCGAAATGACCGCAGATTCTCTGACGTTCGGCCGGTACTCTCGTCCCATGGTACACCTCATCTGTGGCATGCATTCTGTGCTGGCCACTGTCAAACGCCACTCACGGCTGGAAGACCGTCCGGATGGGCCAGCGGTTCTGAAACCCCGGGGGCACCCCATCATTCGGCCGGCAACCGAAAAACCTCCACTGTAAAAAGCATCAGGCCTGCTTTCGGCCCTCAAAAAGCGACTGGATCAATCGGACCTGACGCCCAACCACCCCTCCCAAAGCCTCGAGGGCCTCGCCCGCTCGTTCTCCGTGTCGTCTCAAGACATCCAGTCGGCCGATCCATGTCCTCCATGCCTTCAGCAGTTCCTCCGTGTCCCTCACCACAAAGCTGCCCCCGAAGGTCTGCAGCGTCAAGTGCTCGTGCTGAACCTTTTGCACGTTGGGTCCATAAAACACGGGTTTCCGCCAGGCTGCCGGCTCCAGAATGTTGTGGCCGCCGATGGGCTCCAGCGTTCCACCGCAGAAGATGAGGTCCCCCAGCCCATAAAGGTCAAAGAGAATGCCGATGCGGTCCACCAGCACCACGGCCTCCCGGCGGGGCTCCCCCCGGCCTTCGATGCTCGAGAGAAGCTGGAACGGCTCGTCTCTCTCCTCCAACCATCGCACCATGTTGGGGACTTGCTCCAGATGCCGGGGGACAAACAAACCCACCAGCCGGTCTCCAGTCCTCGCAAGCTTCCGAAAGACATCGAGAAGCCCCGTGCACTCCGAACTTCGCAGGCTTCCGCCGATCACGATGACTGCATCCTCAGGCAGCCGGAGCACCTGCTTCCAGCGGGCGGGCCTGGCTGGATCCGCCCGGGAGCTCAGTCCGTCATACTTGGAGCTACCGAGGACCAGGGTTCGATCCGGGCGGGCTCCCAGCTTCAGAACATTCCGGCGATCGGCCTCCGAATGCATGGCCAGCCATTCAAACTGCTGAAAAATGGGGCGGAAGAGCGGCTTCACGAGGCCATACCGATCCAGCGAGCGATCTGTCACGCGTCCATTGAGCAGGACAGACGGCACTCCGCGCTCCCTCAGGAAGGCTGCGAGATTGGGCCAGAACTCACTTTCGAATGCAACATAGAGATCTGGCCGGATCTTTCCGAAGGCTTTCTCCAGCGCCCCATGAAAGTCCAGAGGGAAGGGAAGCACGGTGACCATGCGTGGGGCGCGAGTGCGCGCGGCCCGATACCCCTGCCAGGTCCCCACTGTCAGAAACACGGCCGCATTCGGCAAGGTCCGCAAAATGCCCGCAAGGCTCGGAAGGGCTCCGCTCACCTCGCCGACAGAGGCGGCGTGGCACCAGATCCTGGGGCTTCCCGATGGGAGGGGATCCAAGCCGTAATCCCCCAGCCGGCCTTTCCAGAAGGCACGGTCTTCAGTGCTCCGGGAGATCATGGCCCTTACGGCGACCGATCCCACCGTCTCCAGCAACATGTTGTAAAGGAACAGGCTCGGTTCCAATCAGGGGCCCCCTGAAGATTTGATCTCGATCGGTTTCCACAAGCCAGCCTGCCGCCCGAAAGACCCGCCGGGCGGCCCCCTCCGCACAGTGCGGCGCGGCTGCGCAGAGGGGATGGAATGATCGAACACCCGGACTCTGCCGCCTCACCGCTTTGAGCCTTCGAGTGGACTCCCTTTACAGGGATTTGAGCTGCCGCACAATGGATAAGTTCATCGGGGGCATTCGAAAGGTCGTCCGGCAAGTCCTAAGGCAGATTCACTGGCAGGCACCGGGATCTCGGTCTTATATTCTTGTCGGTTGGACGATCCGCAATGATGGTGTGTATCACCTGACTGCGGGTGCGAACAAAATCGGCTTCCCCCTCCGCACCTGTATTGTGGTGCTATCGCTGAGGACAAGAACATGGCCAAAATCACGATCGATCAGTTCTCGGAGCTTTTTCCCAGTTTTCGCGGGGCCAAGGGCCCCCTTGCGGAAGAGATCGTTCTGGGGAGCATCTACAAGGCGCTCCCCGCAAGGACCTCCTTGTATCATGAGGGGGATGGCTGTCAGGGAATCGGGTTTGTGCTCTCCGGTGAGATCCGGGTTTTCAAAGTCGGCCACCAGGAAGACAAAGAAGTCACCCTCTACGAAATTTATCCGGGCGAAACCTGCATTCTCAATGCCTCCTGCATTCTTTCCAATACCCGCTACCCAGCGGATGCCATGACCCTGACTGATGTGGAACTGCTGTTCCTCTCGTCCGACAGATTCCTCAACCTCATGGCCAGGCACGAGGAGCTCCGAGGCTACATATTCATGTTTCTGAGTCAAAGGCTGGCTGAGATCATCGAACTGCTCGAGGAGGTGACTTTCGGACGCCTCGACGATCGCCTCGCCGAGTACCTCATTCAGAAAGCCCAAAACGGCATTCTGCAGACCACTCACCAGAACATCGCGAATGACCTCGGCTCGTCACGGGAAGTCATCAGCCGGCTGTTGAAAGACTTTGAGCGCAAGGGGAGGGTCGTCGTATCGCGAAACCGCATTCAGCTTCTGAAGCTCCTGGATGAGATCTGAAGAAGTCACACCCGTCTCCGGGCGGCGCGGTCTTCCATCGCTTTGCACTCGGCGATGACCCCTGTCACCCCTCATCCCCCACCACGGTGACATAGTCACAGAAGCCCACAAAAAGCGATGGGCTTGGTGACTTTGTCACGGTCGGCCCCCATTCCCCTCGATTACATTTCCACCAACAGGACGAACCGGATCTCGGATTATCAGGGACCCCAACCCATAAGAAAGGACTCTCATGAAGCGCACATTGATACTGACACTGGCTGTGGCGGCGATGGTGTGGACGCTGGCTCCTTCTGCCGGCGCCAAAGATCAGGTGGAGCATGACTGCGCAAGCATAGCCGACTGGTACGAGTGCAGGGACATTGAGACTGCCCCCCCGATGGTACAGGACGGCTACAACATGATTGAGAACACCCCCGTAACCCTTGGCCCCTGGGGGGACGTCAAGGGGGCCGACGGCGAGCCCGTCATCAAGACCACCCTTTCGTGCACCAGCTGCCATTTCGGGGGTGGTCAGGTACCGGGCGGAATTCCTTTCTTCCAGGTGCGCGACAAGTATGCCCCTCCCGGACAGTACTGGCGGGCGGGCAACAAGAAGCGCGAGATCGCTGAGCGCATCAACTGGTGTATGGTGAGCTGCGCCAACGGTCAGTTCCTCCCCGAGGATTCCTATGAAATGCAGGCCATGATTGCCTATATGGATTGGGTGGCGGAAGGCATCAAGGACCCCAATATGCTGGGCCCAACCGGCTGGAAGAACATCCCCGGCCACGACCTTCCGCTGGTGAACCCAGACGCGCTCAGCATGACGGCGGACGATATGGCCGGACAGGCGATTTACGAAATGCGTTGCGACAAATGCCATGGCGACCAGGGACCGGGTCAGGGACGCTATGAGCCCGTCGAGCCCCGCGCCCGCGTCCCCGCCCTCTGGGGAAGCAACTCCTTCACCAAAGGAGCTCAGGGCATGTATACGGCTCCTCTGCTTGCGCACCTGATCAAGAAGTTCATGCCCCTCGGC
>CAZEOY010000415.1:0-4044 GCA_964513835.1 uncultured Syntrophobacteraceae bacterium | reverse complement strand
TTGAGTGGGAGAAATCGCCGGCAGCCAAGCGATCCATTCCCACCTCCAGAGACGCAAGGGGTCGCTGCAGAAACCTCATCAAGAGTCCCCGTGTGGCCAATGCCATGACCCCCAGAGCTGCCAGAAGCGTGAACAGGGTGCCGATCAGAAGCGACCTGAAATGGAGCAGATACCTGGCCTGGGTGACCTCAAGGGTTATCCTTCCAATGGCCCGCCCCTCAAACCGAATTTCATCGGACTTCGTAATCTTCGGAGCCCCATCCTGAGGTTTGCGAGCCTCGAACAGGGTTTTCCCCCGGTGGTCCTCGACTCGCAGACTGTGAATGGACTCGTTCTCGGTAAAGATGGTTCCGATGCGCTCAGTCTGTGCTTCGTCATAGTTCCAGATGGGAAGCACCAGCACCTCGCCAATCCGTGAGAGGTATTCACCCGCCCTTTCTTCCAGTACCGATTTCAGATTCGCAGCGTGTATCGCGAAAGCTACGGCCAGAATGATGGCCACCACTATGAAGACAATCGACACGAGGCTGAAGGACAGTCGCCCCGAGATGGATCGTGCGGCGTGCTGAGGAGGCTTCATAGGTCAGATGGCTCCGGGTTGTAAGAACGTTGGAACGATGTGCTCTACCGATCCAGGTACTTCTTCGCGCAATTCTCGATGAGACCTTCCCCGTTGACCGCTTCCACAGCCCTGCGGACACGCTCGACCAGGTCATCAGCGGTTTGGCGGCTGAAAGCCGCACACTCCTCGAAGGACTCGAAGGTGTAGGCTGCTTGAACACGGTCGGCAGGCAGATTCATCCTTTTCAGAAGGTCAAATGTCGGCAGATCGTGACCGGCCATAAGATCGATCCTGCCATCCAGAAGCTTCTTGAGATTCTGCTCGTTTTGTGTGACGGGAAACAGGCACCTTTCTTCCTGGAATCCAGCCCGCAAAAGAATCTGATGCATCACATCCTGATTCTGAACACCGATCCGGTACCTTCCGACATCATCGAGAGAGGAGACGGTGATATCCGTCCGCTCGCGGAGTTTGAGCAGGACGTTGTTGACAGGGGGCGCTATGGGGCAAAGGAACTTGAAGAGCTCTTCACGCTCAGGGGTTCTCGCGATGGTGAATATGAGAACATTTTCCTCCTCCAACGCCCTCCGATAGGCTCTGGACCAGGGATAGACCCGAATGTCCGCATCGATGTCCGCCCTCTTCAGAACCTCACGAACCACCTCCGTGGAAATACCCTTGACCACCCCCTCTTCTTCGTAGTTGTAAGGTCTCCATTCGTAGGTCAAGACTGAGATCGTTTCAGCAGAGGCACTCCATGCGCCAAACAGCGCACCTACAAAGACCAGGATGACGAACCGCATCATGCCCCCCTCCACTCAAGTTTGCCGCCCCCGGCCGCCAGGCCCAAATGACGCGCCAGCCGGTGATCACTCGACTTCGATCTTCGTGGCCTTCTTCCGGCACCCCCCCCAACCGGTCTCCGCCTCCAGAGAAGTGATGCGCTGATCGATCAGGGATCTGAAGGCTTTCAGCAGCTCGATTTCCGCATTGCCAAGATGGTGGAAAAAGGTGCCGCTCCGTCTGCGTGCATGCCCGACCATCCCCATGAGGGCACAGAGAGGACAGTCACAATCCTGTCTTTCTTCATCGTGGGGCTTGTCTTGAGTTGTGCTCCCTTGCATCGTCTCCTCCAAAGCTGATCACGAGATGATCCCCCTCGAGCTTCGCCCGCCGCGGTTTCAGCGGGACGTACGTGCGGGGTAGAATCAGGTTTCTCTTGATGCTCCCTACCCTGATGATGAGCTCCTCGCCTACTTTCGTCAGCTCCACTTCACTCTTCTCGGCGAAAGGCAGGTGCACTCGGATGACAGGGTTTCCATTCTCATGTACGAATTCGATGGGGCGCTTGGCGGAGAAGGATCGAGTCGGATCGCTCCCCCCGTAGAGCTCCCGGCCGAGTTCCAGCAGCCGATCATAGCCCAGAATCTCGGAGCGGTGGAACGGTGCCTGGATGACGGGCAGGGGATGGAAGTATTCCTCGGCAAGTTTGAGATATGCCTTCTGCGACGCCTGCCAGTCCAGCAGAAAAGCGTCCTCGCTCCCTTCCGAAAACACCCGGTTGATCACCACGGCGTCCACCGACAGCTGGTGGAGAGAGAAGAACATGAAGGCCCGCTGAGTTTCCCGCAAGACCATTTTCTCCAGGTTGGTCACAAGGCGGACCGAGGTCAGATCCGTATCCATGAGAAAGTCGTCCACCCCCTTCAATTTTTCGAAGAGCCGCTCAATGGCCACGAAATAATCATCTTCGGGAAGGGGAATGTCGGCCCACCTCTTGGCAAGGGGCCGCATGGTGCGGATCAGCTGCCGCTCCAGCCGAAATACCTTGCGCATGTACCATTCCAACGTTTTGGGCAGACTGATGAAACGAATGGATTCCGCCGTGGGTGCGCAGTCCAGAAGGATGACGTCGAAACTGTTTTCCCGCACGTACTGGTTGACATAGAGCAGGGCGGCGATTTCCTCCATCCCGGGGAGGATCGCCAGCTCTTCGGCCAGGATCTCGTCAATGCCCGAGGTGTTCAGAAGCAGCGAAATGTACTTGTGAACCTCGCCCCAATGTTTGGAGATCTCCTCGTGGACGTCCAGTTCCTGAATCCAGAGATTGTCGGCAACGGGCACGGTCGCACCTCGCCGGAAGTCCATAAGGGATCGATCGAGATCGAAAGCATCGCTCAGGCTGTGAGCCGGATCCAGGGAAATAACGACAGTCCTCCGACCCGCCTGCGCCGCAATGACTCCCGTGGCGGCAGCCACACTCGTCTTTCCCACCCCTCCTTTGCCGGCGAACAAGAGCATTCGCATGATGAGCCTCTATCCCGTATTGAAAGCCATCCGTATTCGATTCAATCCCTGCAAGATAATGATAAGCTCGACTGCGTCGATGGAAACGACCATCCATCCGAAAGCCATTCAGGTGAAGCAACATAGAGGGGATCCTGGCCGCACCCGTCGCATCGTTTCTTCATCTCGGCTCGTCCCCCAACATCTGGACAGAAGGGTAGGTGGTTTCGGTCCATTGCCATGATCCGGCGCCGTGTGCCTCTGTTCCCGGATTGGTTTCTCTTACCACGAAGGGGTTGAACATCACAATCGGGTACCGGCGGGCGGGCTTGGCCCGGCCCGTTGACACCCTTTTTGCGCTCAAACGGCGGGAATTTGTTCGTCCAGTGTGGCTAAAATGCTGTATATAGTGGGTTCAATGACGCTTGGCAGGGTCGAAGCCTGGCTTCCCGCCAGGCCGTCTCTTCTTCATCAAACAGGCAGCCAGCGGTTCTTTGCATCTTTATCACCTGTGGAGGTCCTATGAAGACTCGCCGGGGTTTCGTGGTGCTTCGACTATGTGAAATCCATCCTTGTCGTTTCCTCTTGGCGCTCTGTGCCCTGGCCTGCTTCGGGCTCAGCGGAGCCTTCCCCCATTCGGCCGCAGCTGCAGCCCCTGCAGGCAAGGCATCGACGCCGGCGGGACCGCCGAAACTGATCCGCATCACACCCTCGGGGGACGATGTGCCGGTCGACCAGCAGATCGTCTTCGAGCTCGACCGGTCCATTGTGCCCATCGGAAGGATGGAGCGGGAAGCCTCTGAAGTCCCCGTAACCATTGAGCCGGATCCGGCCTGCCAGTGGCGCTGGCTGAATCCGTCCACCCTCGCCTGCCAGCTGCCTCAAAAGAAGTCCCTGCTTCCCGCCACACGCTACCAGATCTCCGTTCGGCCGGAGATCACGGCCGAGAGCGGAGCCAACCTGACGGAGGCCGTGAACCACTCTTTCCTGACACAGCGCCCCGTCGTGAGGAGCACGTCATTCAGAAACTGGCTCACGCCGGTGATGCCGCAGCTCGCTCTCTGGTTCGACCAACCCGTGGACCAGGCTTCAGTGGCCGCCCACGTCTATTTCAAGACGGCGGGGCAACAGCGAATTCCCGCCACCGTGTCTGTGGACCCCCAGTTCCATGAGTCCACCACCTACCGGAAAGGCCA
>CAZEOY010000414.1:0-4046 GCA_964513835.1 uncultured Syntrophobacteraceae bacterium | reverse complement strand
TGGATCCCGGCTTTCGCCGGGATGACAACGGAAGGCGATGTGCCCGTTCTCGGACGGTCTCCTAGCGGCAATCAGCAGACGCTTTGCAGGTTTCCAGCTTTCTGATGTGCTCCTCGAAGAGCCCAATGTGGGCTCTCTCCTCCTGGATGATCCGTTCCAGTTCCATGTGCGTTGCTGCATCGGTAACAAACGAGCTGATCAGTTCATAGAACAGGATTCCATCCTGTTCGAAGCCGATGGCCACCTTCATCAGAGCCTCTTCGCTTGGGATGGTGGAAAAATCCACTTCATCCAGTGAGAACCCATGCTCGCCCATAGCGCTCTGCAGAATGGCCCCGCTTGCCTCCTCGGCCCATCGATCCTCAGGAGCGCGTTTGAAGGTGGACTTCATCTCCACAAACAGCTCCCGATGGTGCATCTCCTGTTCGGCGAGCCAAATCAGCAGCTTCTGTAGATTTTCATCGGTCACGTGCAGCACTGCCTGCCTGTAAAATCTCTCCCCATTTTCTTCAAGCTGAATGGCGATGTCGAATACCTCGCTCGCAGAAAACATAAACCTCCTCTCTTTCGGTTGGCCGAGGGATGTCTTTCGCATCAGCCCGTCAGCCTCTTCCACCATGATTTTCCGGTGCTGAGGTCTTTCAATTCAAGCTCCAGTTCCTTCAGGCGCTTCTGAGTCTGCTCCAGTTCATAATCTTTCCATTCGGTTTCGAGAAGGATTTCTTTGATCTCCTCCAACTCTCGATCCTTCTCCTTCAGCTCCTGGTCTTTATCAAGGATCGTGCTCTTATACTCGTGGACAATCTCTTTGAGTTTTCTGAGCTCGCCCAGTTCAATCAACAGCTGCTCGTAGCGCTCACGCTCGATCGTCACAAAGTCCGTCCTGACTGCATCAGAATCCTTACCCACTCTTAATTTTCCTCCAATTTCGAGTCATGAGGATGACGCTCTGTCTCGTACTGCATCTTCACACAAGGAATGCAGCAGGGGGCGAAAAGCGACGATCCAGGTCTCGCAAAAAACGAAATGTGGTCATATTATCCATTTTATGACAATATGGGAGCCGAGAGCAGCGGTCAAGAATTACATTACTGAAGACCCCGGAGAACAGGATTCCATGTTTATCCAGGTATTCTCAATCGGTTGTCGTTCGGAAAGATCTCTGTCGAGCTCCACGGGAGGCATCATGGCGCGATGGGTTCAGACGATTCGGGTTCTGTGGCGACCTTGGAGGAGAGGAGTGTTTCGGATGAACGCGGTCTAGTCTGGAGTCATGCTGATGCGGCGGGCCTCAATCAATTTCCGCAAAATATTGTCCGAGGAGCTCGATACCGAGAAGCTGCACCGTAATTTTCTTATGGCGCTTCTCGAACTGCAGAAGGTTGAACGGGGCTCCATATGGGTCAGGAGTCCCGGTGGGTACCATTGCGTCGAGGCAGTCGGGAACCAGAGTGAGAAGGTCAAAGGCATCACCGTTCCGGCGGACCGGCCGAGCATTGTGGGTTGGGTCATTGAAAATGGAGAGATGACGGTAGCCCGGCCCGATGAGGATGAGCGGCACTACAAGGATCTGGAGGAACAGCTCGACGTCAAGAGCACTCTCATCCTTTGTTTTCCCCTGCTGCTGCGGGACGGGACGGTTTACGGAGCGGTTCAAATCATCGACACGAGTGCGGGGGGAGGACGTCTCAACCTCAATAAAAGCTATCTTCAGACCCTCCAGGAAATTGTGGATGTTGGCTCCATAGCATTGAGCAACTCGTTGCTTCATGCCGATCAGGTGCGAGAGAACCTGAAGCTCAAGGAAACCATCGAGGCGATGCGGTCTTCAGATCTCCTCATTGGAAAGAGCGAGGCCTTCCTGAGGGTGCTGAAAGTGGCTCGTGACTATGCCAGAACCGATTTCCCGGTGCTCATCACGGGCGAGAGCGGCACGGGGAAGGAGCTGGTGGCCCGCGAGCTGCACCGCCACAGTTCACGCAAAGACATGCCTTTTCTGGTGCAGAACTGCAGCGCTATTCCGGAAACGCTTCTGGAGAGCGAGCTCTTCGGGTACGTCAAAGGTGCATTTACCGGCGCCCTCAAAGACAAGGTCGGACTGTTTGAGGCCGCCAATGGGGGGACGCTCTTCCTGGATGAAATTGGCGATATGCCATTTCACTTGCAGGCGCGGATGCTCCGTGTGCTCCAGAACAGCGAGATCAAACCCCTTGGAGGCACCCAGGCCAAGAAGGTGGATGTTCGCATCATCTCCGCCACCAATAAGGATTTGCATGAGGCCATCCTTCGGGAGCAATTCCGAGAAGACCTGTTTTACCGCTTGAACGTTCTGCCTCTGCACATTGCTCCTCTTCGTGAGCGGGTGGATGACATTCCTTTGCTTCTGGACCATTTTCTGAAAAAGGAAACGCTCAGGCTGGGGCTCCCCTCCAAACGGTTTGCCAGGGACTCCATGGATTACCTGATGAAGTATCCATGGAAAGGCAACGTCCGGGAGCTGGAGAACTTTGTACGCCACATCATCATAGTCTCCGATGGGGAGAGGATCACGCCCCAGGATCTGGCCCAGCACTTTTCGGAAGCGGCCGGAGGAGAATCGGCGCCACCTATTCTGGATAGGCTTGGCGGGCATGAGCCCGGTCTCGATGCGAAGGCTCATGAAGCCACAGCCGGCATGGGGGAGTCTCCATTTGCCGGGTACACGTGGGAGGGACTGGAGCGGGCCTATGTTCTCTATTTGCTCGAAAGAAACAAATGGCACATCACCCGCGCGGCCCAGGAGGCCGGGGTGAACCGCTCGACCTTTGATTCCAGGATGCGCAAACTGGGAATCCGCAAGTGACTCAACCCCTTGTCGGGACTCTCCCATCGCGATCTCTGAAGTTGAACAGACATGATTCGCTCAATCCATGGCGGACCGCGGGAAATCGATCATGAAACCATCCACTCACCCTGCAGCGTCGGGGACTGTCTTTCTGAAAATTGAAAAAGCCCGTGCCATTTTTGAGCGATGTGGAGATCTTCTCAAGGGAGATCCGCATATTGCAGGACTCATGGGGGAGCTGGAATCACACTGGGGGGCTTCCTGGCGGGTGATGGAGGAGACGGGAATCGTGGCTTCCTGCCGACACTGTGAAGAGGAGGAAGGTGGAAGCTGTTGCGGGCGGGGAATTGAAAATCAATACGGCGAAACACTCCTTTTGCTGAACCTGCTCTGGAGTGTGGCTCTGCCAGAAAACTGGACCCGTGCCGACAGCTGCCTCTTCCTTGGCGATTCCGGCTGCCTGCTCAAAATTCGCGATGTTCTCTGTGTCAATTACCTCTGTGCGGCCGTCCAGAAAAGACTTTCCCCCGAGGAGCTTGCACGGGTTCAGGGAACCATTGGCCGCGAACTGGACACCATGTTTGCTCTCCAGGAAAGGGTCAGACGAATCCTCAATTCGGTTGCGCGGGCGGAAACTCCTTGAGTTTTATGAGAGGAGCGGCGTTATCCGGTCTTTCGAGGATTTGCGGGCTTCAGCCCCCACCCCCGTCATCATCGCGAGCGGGTGAGTCTGACAATCAGCTCCCGATGGTCGGGATATTGGGCCGTCAACGTTTCACGGCCGCCGAATTCGAAGTCCTCGTAGTTGAAACCTGGAGCCACCGTGCACCCCACGAGGCTGAATGAAGTGACGTCCCGAACAGTGGCTGCAAACCAGCAGCCGGCTTCGATCAAATGCTGGAAGCTCTCTCCCCGATCAAAGCTTGGCCCGAGGTTCTTTTCGCTGGCCCTTCCGTCGCTGTCCAGGATGTGGAGGGTGAGTGGGCTCCCTGCGTAAAAGTGCCACATTTCGTCGGACTGGATTCGATGGAAGGCTGAGAAATCATCTCCGGGAAGAAGGTAGTAGATGGCTGTGGAGAATGGTCTGGACCCACTGAACCGCGGGGGCAGGTGTTCCTTTTCGATCCATTCCCGGGCAAAGTAGGTGCGCACGTAATAACCGCCTTCAGGATGTTTCACGAGGTTCAGCTTTTCAATCCAGTAACGCGCCTCTTCGTTCATG
>CAZEOY010000413.1:3162-4065 GCA_964513835.1 uncultured Syntrophobacteraceae bacterium | reverse complement strand
TCACCTTTTCACACTTTTGCCAATGGGTGAACTGACTTTTCTCCCTTCTCCGGGAATTGCTGCCCCAACATCACTTTCACCTCAATGATTGGACTGGAGAAGGCCGATGGCGCCCACATGTCGCCAAAGGGTCTGGAGGAGCACGGGGCTCGTCTCTTTACCGCCTACCGGGAATTGACTGGAGAGAGCGAGCCAAACAGCGAGCACCAAATTAAGAATCCAGAACCGTAAAGCAATGGCAGGACCACCCGCAGGCCAGATCTCCATTGCCCTGTTGAACCCTTTATCCGGCGGACTTCCCCATTCTTGCCGCTGCGGCCGCATCCACCAGCCAGTGCAGTTCGCCGCTCACCGGCTGGATCAATTGCGAGGGCCACATGTGGGGTTGAAAAGGCCCTTCGAGCACATTCCACAGCATCTCGGCCTTGCCGGCGCCCTCCACCAGAAATGCGATGTGCCGCGCCGCGTTGATGAGCGGCGCGGTGAACGTCACCCGCCACGCACTCATGACTTCAACGTATTGCGCCACCACCCAGCGCGCCGTTTCGCGCAGGGCGGCCGTTCCCGGAAAGAGCGACGCCGTGTGCCCGTCGTCGCCCATCCCCAACAGGATGAGATCGAACGCAGGGAGCCCGTCTGAGCAGACCAGCCGGGCGATCTCCTGCTCATAGCGCAGGGACTCGATGGCGGGATCGTCTTCGCCGCGAATGCGGTGAATGTTCTCGGCGGGGATCGGGGATCCCTCGAGCCAGGCTTCGCACACCATGCGAAAGTTGCTGCGGGGATCGTCAGGCGCCACGCAGCGTTCGTCCCCGAAGAAGATGTAAGCCTTTTCCCATGCAATCCGGTCCCGATAGTCCGAACTCGCCAGCCGTGCATAGACCGGTTTGGGGGTTCCGCCGC
>CAZEOY010000413.1:0-3152 GCA_964513835.1 uncultured Syntrophobacteraceae bacterium | reverse complement strand
TTCCGCCGCCAGACAGCGCGATGATGAATCGACCGCGCTCGGCGATGGCGCTCTCAGCCACATCAACGATAAAATCCGCAGCGCCGCTGACGAAGCTCGGGTTGTCGGGAAAGACGTGTAGGTGAGCCATGCCTTGTATCCTGCGACTAGCGGCCGATCTGCCCGCAACCGCTCGCACGCCGGGCGCAGCTCCCGGGCCATTTCACCCGACGCGCCCCCTCCCGCACAATGCTGATGAATTAAGCTCATCTGCCTGGTCGGAATCGGGTGCCATGGGCTAAGAGGAGCTTGCCCATGCGAGCTCCTCTGCTCACGGGCAAGCTTCGCTTGGCCCGAGCCACCCCTTAATTCAACCTCCATGGACTTTCGCCCACCAAGAAGGATGAAAAGGGAGCTCACTTCTCAGACAGACCGTATTGTCCCCCCGCAGGCCGTGTCTCACTGCAACCAGTCATCTAAAGGCAGCAGCCGAAAACGGACGGCACTTTCGTCCCCAGGCTCCCTGGACCCGCCGCGATGAAGCTGCGGTTCACCTCGACCCCGCTGCCTTCGACGCTCGTGAGGTCGAAGCCCTGGCCGACGGCGATCATCCCGTGATCGTTTTCGAGAGACTCATGGTCTGCTCCTCATTTCGCAGGCTTTTCCCTGTGGCCTCCGAAACCGAAGCGCATGGCCGAAAGCACCTTCCGCGCGAAGTCGTCCTCGCCCCGGGAGCTGAACCGCTGAAAGAGGGCCGCGCTCAGCACGGGGGCCGGCGCTCCTTCCTCTATGGCCGCCAGGATCGTCCATCGCCCCTCCCCCGAATCCGAGACCTTTCCCGCGAACTTAGAAAGATCGGGGCTTTCCACCAACTCCATGGCGCAGAGGTCGAGGAGCCAGGAGGCCACCACGCTCCCCCGCCGCCAAAGCTCCGTGATGTCTGCCAGGTTGAAGTCGTACCAGTAGTGTTCGGGCTCGCGCAGGGGGGTGGTCTCGGCATCCACCTCGTGATCCTTCTTCCCCACGTTGGCGTGGTGAAGGATGTTGAGCCCTTCGGCGTAGGCGGCCATGAGGCCGTACTCGATGCCGTTGTGAACCATCTTGACGAAGTGCCCCCCGCCGGCGGGTCCACAGTGAAGGTATCCTTCCTCCGCCGTTCCGTCGGCTCTCTCTCGGCCGGGTGTCCGGGGAATGGAGCCCCGGCCGGGAGCGAGGGTCTTGAAGATCGGGTCAAGGATCTGAACCGCCTCCTTGGGCCCTCCGATCATGAGACAGTAACCGCGATCGAGCCCCCAGATGCCGCCGCTCGTTCCGCAGTCGATATAATGGATTCCCTTGGACAGGAGCTCTTTGGACCGCCGGATGTCATCGATGTAATACGAGTTGCCGCCGTCGATAACGATGTCGCCTGTCTCCAAGTGAGCCACAACCTCGTCGAGCGTCCTATCCACCGCGGCTGCGGGCACCATCAGCCAGATCACGCGTGGCGGCCTGAGCTTGCCGACAAGCTCGGCAATCGAGGAGGCTGCAAAGGCTCCCGTCTCCTTTGCGAAACCTTCCCTCGTTTTGGCCGTCGCCGAGTAAACGATCACTTCATGACCCGCGCGCATCAGGCGGCGCACCATGTTGCCGCCCATCCGTCCCAATCCGATCATTCCAAGCTGCACGTCAGCCCCTTCTTCTCTCTTGTCCGGCCTTCACCAGCTGTTCCTTATTCCTCACTCCCCGCCAAATCCCGCCGGCATTGCTCCTCCAACTGCGCCAGCCGCTGCCGGGTGGCCTTGTCGCGATTCCATCGTTCGGTCACATCGCGGAGGATGGCGGCGATTCCCTCCAAACGCCCCGTCTCGTCCTGGATGGGCACCAGAGTGAACTCGACCGAAATGCGGCTTCCATCCTTTCTCAGGGCGGGCACGGCCAGAAGATCCGATTCATACCGGCTCGTGCCCGCCTCCATGACCTTGTGGTAGCTTTCCCAATGGCGGCTTCTCAGCGACTCGGGGATAATGATATCAAGGCTCTGCCCCAACGCTTCCGACTTCGAGTAGCCGAACATCTGTTCGGCCCCGGTGTTCCAGAGTCGAATGAGCCCCTCCCGGTCCGAGGTGATCACGGCATCGCGGGCATTCTCCACGATCTTCCGATACAGCCGATCCCCGCGATCCCGCATCATAGCTCCACTCCCAGCCGCTGCCAGACCGACTCCCCCTCCTTGATTTCGACGGCCTTGAGGCGGGGGTAGGTCTTGAAAAGGAAAACGAGCAGGGGCGTCACGCCCAGCAGGATGATGATCAAATCCGGGATGATGCGCACCGAACCGATGAACTGCACGAAAGGCTTCATGAAAAAGGACGCATCCCGGGCCACCCAGAAGCCTTCCTTGAAGCTCACCCAGGTCTGGAGCACCCCCACCGGGAAGAGCGTCCCGAGGGTCAGGAGCAAAAGCCCCACGTTGAAGCCGAAAAAGGAGATCTGGAGCAGCCGGTCATTCCAGTGGGCGCGGTCCACCATGCCCCGCCACGAAAAGAGGAGCAGCCCGATGGATAGCATCCCGTAGACCCCGAAAAGGGCTCCATGTCCGTGGTTCATGGTGAGATAGGTCCCGTGCTCGTAATAATTGACCACCGGCAGGTTGATGAGAAACCCGAACACCCCCGCACCCAAAAAGTTCCAGAAGGACGAAGCCACCAGAAAATACATGGGCCACTTGTAAGGAAAATCTTTTCCCTGGCTCCGGATGGACTTGTACTCCAGAAGCCCCCGTACCACCAGGCCGAAGAGCGGAATGGGCTCCATGGACGAAAACACCGATCCGATTCCCAGCCAGAAGGACGGACCGCCGTACCAGAAGTAGTGGTGGGCCGTTCCGAGGATCCCGCTCAAAAACACGATGGCCGCCGTGAAATAGGCCACCATGAGGGCCGCCCGGGCCGAGGCCAGGTTCATCACTACCAGCAGCAGCGAGATGATGGCAATCCCGAAGAACTCGAAGATGGACTCCACCCAGATGTGGACCACGAACCAGCGCCAGTAGTCGGCGATGGTGAGGTGTGACCCGCGGCCGTAGAAGAGTCCGAAGCCGAAGAAGGCCACCACGAGAACGGCGCTGAACACGTAGAACAGGATGAGGGACGTGAACTCATCGCGGTGGCCGAGCTTCAGGTGGTGAGAGA
>CAZEOY010000412.1:0-4068 GCA_964513835.1 uncultured Syntrophobacteraceae bacterium | reverse complement strand
CCTACCCTATCGTTCCATCGCACGACGGTCTGGCCTGCTATATCGAATATCCAGAGTGGGAGATGCTCATTGACTACTGTCAAAAGGATGTTATTCTCACAAAAGATCTGTTCAACCACGCCTTGGACAAGCGATTCCTCATGTACGCTGACAGGCAGGGACGGTTGATCAGAATTCCCACGGCCTGGGATGTGAGCGATTACGTCCGCAAAGGACGGTCATCAAGCGGTAACCATTGAGTGTCAGCCTTCAGGCGCAGGATGGGCACGGGAGCGGGATATGCCTATTCTGGTCTGTGATCTGTCGCAATCGTACGAAATACTCTGCCGGTTCGCGTTTCCGCAGACACCGAAGTCAAGATCAAGCGCTTCTGAACACCTCGTGTGAGGAACGGAGCCCTTGTGCCCGATGCACATGGATGACGCAAAAGGCAACCTTCCTGCTCAACATCGTGAGGAGGATTTCGCACGTGAATCACGGCATTTTTGATATGCTTGGCACCAGTATTGCTCTGCCATCCAGGATTGCCGACTGTGATTTTTATTCAATGGCTTCTGAAGACCACTGCATCTAGAGAGAAAGAGCATGGAACAAAGCTACCGAAATCCGATCCCCGATCGCTGTACCTATCGGGTGCCAGGCCGAGGACCTGTCATCTTTCCGAAACTTACAGGAGCTGAATTATCCTGGTTTGCGCTTTATGTTCAGGTCAATCATGAGAAAGAGGTTCTGAAAAGGCTTCAACAGAAGTCCTTTGACTGTTATCTTCCGCTCATGGAGTGCTGGAGCAGGAGGCAGGACCGACGAAAGAAGGTGCATCTGCCCCTTTTTCCCGGTTATGTTTTCATACACACCGTCTTGGACAACTATACCAACGTCAATATTTTGAAGACGCCCGGTTCAGTCTGTGTTTTAAGGAATTCCGAGGGGCCGCTGCCCATCCCTGATTTCCAGATTGAAAACCTGAAGACGATGCTTGGGTCACCCTTCCCGCTGGCGGCCCATTCCTATCTCAAGGAGGGCGACTGGGTCCGAGTGGTTCGAGGCGCCCTCGAGGGTTGCGTGGGAATACTCCTTCGCCAGAACCCCAGGCGAGGGAGGCTGGTGGTGAGCGTTGACATCATTCAGAGATCGGTGAGTGTGGAGCTCAACGTGGAGGATGTCGAGCCCGTGACAGCGCCTGACTGAGCTTGGCGCCCCACCCCTTCGCTGCCCTCCCCTCCTTCGGGCTCAGCGGGGACAACCCAAAAGGTCAAGATTCCCTGAGCAAGGCTGCAGAATGAGGATGAACAGGCCCTCAGCCGTTCCAAGCGGTTGAGGGCCTGTTCATTTTCGAGGTGGGCCCCGGTTCGTCGCAGGCTGCCAAGAGATCGCACGGGAAGGATGAGTTTCGTGAGGAGCCCGCGCACCCCTCTAACAGGCTGAAAACAGATGAACGTCCACTTGTGTTCCCGAATCCAGACCTTCCACATGCTCGGGGATGACCACATACCCGTCCGCTCTGGCCAGGATGCCGATCATGGCGGACTTGCCGAAGAGCGGTATGGCCAAGGGGGGGTCCTGATTCCGGGAGAGAATCACCGGGATGTAATCCGTTCGCCCTTGTGCGGACGGGACTTGACGGCTGAGTACCGCAGAGGCCGCTGTTTCGCGAGCTCGCCCTACCTCCGCAGAGCTCATTCCCTCGAGGGCGGCAAGGGACGGCATCACAAAGGCCTGGCAGATCATGAGGGCGGACATGGGCTGGCCGGGAAGCCCCCAGAAGAGCTTATGGCCGATCCGACCGAGGATGGCCGGTTTTCCCGGGCGGATGGCAATGCCATGAACCAGGAGCTCAGAGGCCGGGAATGAATCGAGGACGCTCAGGGTGAAGTCCCGTACACCCACAGAGCTGCCCCCTGACAACAGGACAACATCGTGCCCTTCCATGGCCTTGCTGCACGCTGCCCTCAGCGCTTCCAGGTTGTCAGGCACTATGGAAAGGTGCTCGCGTCCAGTCCATTCTGCCTCAGGTGGCCGGCGAGCGTGTAGGTATTGATGTCGCGGATTTTCCCCGGGGGCAGTTCCCTGGTCACGACCGGCACGACCTCATCCCCTGTCGAAAAAATGGCGACTCTGGGCTTATTGAAGACATTGACCTCTGTGATTCCCAGCGCAGCCAGCACACCAATATCCTGGGCTCGGAGCAGGTAACCCTCACCAAAGAGAGTCTGCCCCTCTTCAATATCTTCACCCCTTTTCAAGACGTTGTCGCCGGGAGCAACGGGCCTGGTAATCTCGATGGTTTGCTCATCGAGCGGCTGGGTGTACTCGACCATCACAACAGCGTCTGCACCCGGAGGCAGCATTCCCCCCGTAGGAATGGCCAGGGCATTTCCAGCTTTGAGGAGCTGATCGGGAATTTCGCCCATTCGGATCTCACCGGCCGTCTCGAGCAGTGCCGGCAGGGTTTCAGAGGCTCCGAAGGTATCCCTGGCCTGCACGGCGTAGCCGTCCATGACGGCTCGATCGAAGTGTGGAACAGCTTCCGGTGCCCGAATCGGGCCGGCCAAAACGCGATTCACGGCCTCATGCAACGGAACCCATTCACTGGGGAGTGGGGAGAGTCGCTGGACGATGGCCAGAACTTCAGCGGCTGTTTTGACTTTTAGAAACTGAGACATGAGGTTTCATCCCATCAGCTTGATACCGCCTGTGAAAAGCATCGAAAAAGATCCCTACGCATTCTTCCATCTTCGTCAGGCCTCCTACTAAAAGAAAGGTACCATGATGTCAAATCCAGAGTATGGTGTGAGAAAGACGGGCAGCGAAGCCGCAATGCCGGGTGCCGCCCCCCCCGGGCTGCGCCTTGCAGCGGCGGGAGGATGGTGCTATAAACCGGCGTGTTGTCGGGGAGTGGGACCCCGGCAATGCCACCCCCCCCGAAAGAAGTCATGGAGACCCCAGGATGCAATATGAACCGGTGATCGGATTGGAAATCCACGCTCAGCTCCTCACGAAGAGCAAGATTTTCTGCGGCTGCTCCACCACCTTCGGAGCCAGCCCCAACACACATACCTGTGCGGTGTGCCTGGGTATGCCGGGTGTGCTCCCCGTCCTGAACCGCAATGTCGTCGAATTCACCATCAAGATGGCCCTGGCCACTCACTGTCGAATTGCTCCCTACAGCCAGTTTGCGCGAAAGAATTACTTCTATCCGGACCTTCCCAAGGGCTATCAGATCTCACAATATGAACTGCCGTTGGCTCAGGCGGGATGGGTGGAGGTTCCCGGCGAGAACGGATCGAGGAGGATTCGGATTCATCGGATTCACATGGAGGAGGATGCGGGAAAGCTCATCCACGACGAGTTTCAACCGGTAAGCTACGTGGATTTCAATCGAACCGGGGTGCCGCTCATCGAGATTGTGAGCGAGCCGGACATCCAGTCCCCCGAAGAGGCCGCGGCATATCTCAGGACTCTGAGGGAAATCCTCCGCTACCTGGAGATCTGTGACGGCAACATGGAAGAGGGGAGCATGCGTTGTGACGCCAACGTTTCTTTGCGACCCGTGGGGACGGAGAAGCTTGGGGTCAAGACCGAGCTCAAGAACATGAATTCATTCCGCAACGTACAGCGCGCCCTCGAATTTGAGATCCGCCGTCAGCGAGCCCTTTTGGAGCGGGGAGAAGCTGTGATTCAGGAAACCCTTCTGTGGGACGCCAATCGAGGGATCACCGTCAGCATGCGCGGAAAGGAGGAGGCCCACGACTACCGTTATTTCCCGGATCCCGATCTCGTGCCCGTTGAGGTCGACGAGGAGTGGATCGAATCCATTCGCCAGGAGCTTCCCGAGCTTCCGGATGCCAAACGTGAGCGGTTCGTGCGGGATTACGGACTGCCGGTCTACGATGCAGAAGTTCTGACCTCCTCCAAGGCGTTGGCCGCCTATTTCGAAAAGGCCGCCGAACACTTTCCTCAGCCCAAGATTGTCAGCAACTGGATCATGTCCGAGCTTTTGCGAGAGCTCAAAAGGGATGAGCGCGACATCGAAGAGTGCCCGGTCCCTCCCGAGAGCCTTGCCGAACT
>CAZEOY010000411.1:0-4081 GCA_964513835.1 uncultured Syntrophobacteraceae bacterium | reverse complement strand
TGCAGGCGTCGGGTTACCGGAAACCGGCGACGTCCGCGTTGTCCTGCGTAGCGCTCGCAAGAACCTACTGGAAGTGGTCCGCCTCAGCCAGGACTTCACCGCTGCCTACCTTCCTCTGCTTGCCATGGCTCGGAGGCTCTATCCCATGGATCCGGAGGAGACAAAGTCCCTCCTGCTTGACCTCGAAGAAGCCAATCCCCGTCGCACTGAAGCGCGTACCATTCGGCGCGAGCTCTTCGCGGATTAGCCCCTGAGCACCCGTAAAGGGATCACCCAACCGTTTCCGGCAGGAAGAAGAAGGCAATGCCGAGGATGGCGTAGACGGCCAGGAGAAGGGCGCCTTCGAGCCAGTTGGACTCCCCGTCCTGGGCGGCGATGTTGACGATGCCCACCGAAAGGGCCACCGCCAGCACCTCGAACCCGGTGAACATGAGGTCCATGGGGCCGTGCGGCATGAAGTAGGATGCAAAGACCAGCACCGGCGCCACGAAGAGCGCCACCTGCGTGCTGGACCCAACGGCGATGTTCAGGGCCAGGTCCATCTGGTTTTTCATGGCCGCGAGGACTGCCGTCGAATGCTCGGCCGCATTGCCGATGATGGCCACCACAATGACCCCTACGAAAACCTCCGTGAAGCCCAGGGTATGGGAAGCCTCCTCCACGGCGCCCACCAGCAGCTCGCTCATCCAGGCCACCAGTGCGGTGGCAGCCAGCAAAGTCACCAAGGCTTTTCCCATCCAGGCGGGAGCTTCGGACCCATGGGCTTCGGGCCCTCGAGCGCCGTGCCCCTCCCCTGCGAAATGGCGTCGGTGTGTGAAAAGCGAGAACAAAAGGCTCAGGACGTATGCGGCAAAAAGCACGATACAGATGAGCAGCGACATCTCGTGCTCGAGGAGAATCCCCTTCCCGAATTCCACCTTGCCCTGGGAGATGGCCAGCATGACAGTCATGTGAAACAGCGCCGGAACCACCAGTCCGATCACGGCCAGCGTGAGAAGGGTGCACCCCATGCCGGCAGCCGTCCGGTCGAAGGTCTGGCGCTCCCTTCGGAGGCCTCCCAGAAGAGTCGCCAGCCCCAGCACGAGCAGGATGTTTCCGATGATGGAGCCCGTGAGACTGGCCTTCACCACCGAGTGTTTGCCCGCGTACAGTGCCACCATGGCTATGATGAGCTCCGCGGCATTGCCGAAAGTGGCGTTGAGCAGCCCTCCGACGCCTGCACCGAGCCGCTCGGCGATCTGTTCAGTCGATTTGCCCATGAGGCCTGCAAGGGGCACAATGGCCAGACAGGAAAAGGCGAAAACGGCCAGCCCTCCCCAATGCAGATACCTAGCAGCCAGCGCCACAGGAACGAAAACCAGGAAGACGTTCAGAATATTCTCGGCCCGAAGCAGCGCAGGTCTCCCCGCCACCAGCTATTCCTTTCCCGTTCTCATCAAACGGTGCCTCTCGTCCAGAAACTTTTCACTGCACCCCGAGACCCACCTTGAGTCCAGCCGTCAGATATCGGCAGACTGCCCGGTGGAAGCCAGAACCGCGCTCCAGAGCCATCCCTTGGGATCGATCTTCTTTCGCTGCCAGGTGGCCAGCCGGGTGGGAACATGGGTGAACACGTGCTTCCAGTACCCCACCGCCATGTCAGTACAACCCGCCATGGCGGCGTGCACGGCGTTCTGCCCCAGCAGCAGGCAAAATGCCGAATCGAAGGCATTGGCCGGCATGCTGCGGATGGTGTAACTGGGGTCGATGTACTTGAGGCTGATTTCCATACCGATGCCGGCAAAATATTCCTTGATGCGGTCCCTCAACAGGATGCCGATGTCCCCGAAACGGATGTTGCCGGATGCATCGCGCCCCAGCGTCTCCTCGAAAAGCTCCTGACCCGCTCCTTCGCCCACCACGATCACCGCGTGGGCCCGCCGCTCCAGACGCTCTCTGAGCCGATCGAGGAACCGACCCAGGTTGAAGGGGACTTCCGGGATGAGGCAGAAGTTGACCTGGTTGTCCGCCAGGGAGACAAAGGCGGGTATGAAACCTGATTCCCGTCCCATGAGCTTCACCAGGCCGATACCGTTTCGATATCCCTCGGCCTCGCTGTGAGCTGCATAGGTGGCTCGCCTCGCCTGGGAGATGGCCGTCTGGAATCCGAACGACGTCTGAACGTAGGAGATGTCATTATCAATGGTTTTGGGAATGCCCACGACAGCGATCTTCAAGCCACGCTTTCCGATCTCCTCCGCAAGGGCGTGATTCCCCCTCAAGGTACCGTCCCCGCCTATTGTGAAAAGAACGCCGACATTCATCCGCTCCAGCGTATCCACCATGTCAGCCACATCCTGATGCCCCCGTGACGAACCGAGAATCGAGCCTCCGCTCTCGTGGATGCGATTCACAATGGCCGGCGTCAACTCGAGCGGCACATGCCGGTGCTTTGAAGCGAGCCCCTCATAGCCATAGCGGAATCCGTAAACCGTCGGGACACCATAATGGTGAACCAGGCAGAGCACGATGGAGCGAATCACGTCATTGAGCCCAGGGCAAAGTCCGCCACAGGTCACAATGCCGCATTTGAGCTTGGAGGGATCAAAGTAAATCGTTTCCCGTGGCCCCGCCATCTGGAAAGACGGCGGCTCCCTTCCCTCATTCACGAACGCCTGGACTTCCCTGGGATCGGAATGCACCAGCACCCGGTCGTCCTCGTCGACGAAGGTCTGTTCCAACATGGGAGACTGCACGCGGCACTCTCCCAGTCTCGTGATCTCGAAATCCTTGATTTCATGCTCTGCCATGAATCCTCCCCCACATTCTCAAAAGAACTGAGGATCCGTCGAATGTCATTGCCTTCAGGCTGGAAGATTGAACGGCAACGAGGTCCAGGAAATGATTGAGCCGCCAAGGCGAGCAGGCATCGCATTCTGAAGCTGGGCAACAGACGGGCGAGATCAGGTGTGCAACACTATCTCTCCGGCCACCCTTGGATAGCGATCACTCAGCCGTTCAGCAAAGTACCCGAACAAGCATCAGCCCGGTCTTTCAAACCCGAAATCCGAAACTAAGGATTAAAGAGACTGGTGCCTTCGCCTCGCAGCTCGCGGACCGCCTGTTTGACGCGCTCAGCCATGGCGGTTTCTGCCAGCCCCAGATACGCCCGTGGGTCGTACTGTTTCTTGTTCCCCACCTCACCATCGACCTTCAGCACTCCATCGTAATTTCTGAACATATGATCCGCGATCGCGCGAGTGAAAGCATATTGCATGTCCGTATCGATGTTCATCTTCACGACACCGTAATCGATGGCCTCATGGATTTCGGCCAAGGTTGAGCCGGAGCCGCCATGGAAGACCAGCGCGAATCGGGCATCCTTTCCGAAGGCTTTCTCGACGGCCTGCTGGCCGTCGTTCAGGATCGACGGCTTGAGCTTCACATGTCCCGGCTTGTAGACCCCGTGAACATTTCCAAACGTGGCCGCCAGAAGGTAGCGTGCGCCCGAAACAGAATTGAGGCGGCGAGCGACTTCGAGCATGTCCTCGGGGGTGGTGTAGAGCTTCTCGGCGGGACCTTCGCCGCTGACCCCATCCTCCTCTCCTCCCACCACGCCCGCTTCGATTTCCAGGATGAGCTCGTTGTTGCGGCATCGTTCCAGGAGCTTCAACGAAATCTCCAGGTTTTCTTTCAAGGGCAGGGCGCTCCCGTCGAACATGTGACTGTTGAACAGGTTGGGAAGCCCTGCCCGGCGTCGACGCTCCGTCTCATCGATCAGGGGAGCCAGAAACCCTTCCAGCTTGTCTGCCTGGCAGTGATCAGTGTGGAGCGCCACGAAGATGTTGTAACGCTCCGCCGCACGGTGGACGTGCTCGGCAATGGAAACGGCCCCCAGGACCATGTCCTTGACCGAGGAGCCCGAAGCGAAAGCAGCCCCTCCGGTAGATACCTGGATGATGCCGTCGCTTTTCGATTCCGCGAAGGCCTTCAACGCGCCGTTGATGGTGGGCAGGGAGGTGACGTTGATGGCGGGGTAGGCATAGCCGCCTTTCTGGGCGGCATCGAGCATGGCACGGTATTGGGCGGGAGTGGCAACGGG
>CAZEOY010000410.1:0-4083 GCA_964513835.1 uncultured Syntrophobacteraceae bacterium | reverse complement strand
CTGGCCCATAAGCTGGCCATGCAAATCGATGCAGTACGGCAGCAGAAGGCTTTGCCGTATCTCGCCCCGGACGGCAAGACGCAGGTAAGCATCGAATATGCGGCTCGCAAGCCAATCCGTATCCACAGCATCAGCATCTGCACGACACTCATCCAGCCGGAGCGCATTCGGGCTCTCCTGACCCTGAAATCCGATATCCGGGATGCGGTGATCGAGCCATCTCTCCGGGATGAAGCGGTTCGTCCGGATGACAGGACCAAGATTTTCGTGAATCCCGAGGGAGTGCTCATGGTCGGGGGTCCCGCCGTGCACTCGGGCCTCACGGGCCGTAAGAACGCCTCGGATTTATATGGCGAGTATTCGCGTTACAGCGGGTCGGCCCTCAGCGGAAAAGATCCCCTGCGCATTGATCGAGTCGGGAATTACGCGGCTCGATATGCCGCTAAAAATGTAGTCGCAGCAGGGCTCGCGGACGATTGCGAGATCCAGTTGAGTTATTCCATCGGCCTTTCACGTCCGGTCAGCATCCAGGTGGATACCTTCGAAACGGGGAAGATCCCGGACTCGGAAATTCTGGCCCTGGTGAAGAAGACGTTCGACTTCCGCCTCGCAGCCATCATCAAGCATTTTGACCTGAGGAACCTCGCAGCCAAAACCAAGGGCAAGTTCTACAGAAATCTGGCGGTGTATGGGCAGGTGGGCCGAATGGACATTGACCTTCCCTGGGAGAGGACCGACAAGGTGGAGGCTTTGAAGGCCCAGTGATGCAACGGCAGCGGCCGCTGCTTATCGCCAGTAATTGGAAAGTCCATTCGGTAACATCTCTGAGCCGTAACGCCATGATCCGACTGGTGCATCAATTGAGGGGACGGGCCCGGTTTGAAGTCCCCGGACTGCGGGGCAGCACGATGCAGGCTCGCCACCTTGAAGGTGCGCTTCTTCGGGAGCCTGCAATCACGCGCGTTACAGCCAGCCCCCTCACCGGCAGAGTCCTCGTGCTCTTCTCGGAGTACGAAACGGCAGACACTGTCGCCCGGCTTATTGAAAGAATCCAAAACGATTTCCTGGAAACAGACGCAGCGGCGCCGACCGACGATGGTGACCGGCTGGTAGTCGACCGGTACCATTCCGGTGAAATGCTCCGGAAAGAACCCCATCCTCTTGAGGCCGGCGAAGCCTGGCACACCATGGAACCTGACGTGGTGGCGCGTCATTTGGGCACATCCCTCGAAAAAGGATTGTCCGGACCCACTGTCGAGGAGCACCGCCTCCGATTCGGAACCAATGCCCTGCCCGGCACCGAAAGCCGGTCCTTCATCGAGATTCTAAGAAGCCAGGCCTCATCTTTACCCGTAGCCCTCACCGGCGTCGCTGCCGGCCTTACCATCCTGACCGGTGCCTTGCTTGAAGGGCTTGTGTTCCTCGGGGTTGCCGCCATCAACCTGACCGTGGGATCGCTGACCGAACACCATGCCGAAAAGGAACTTAGGCCCACGCGCGAAGCCGCAGATCTTCATGCTCGCGTCCTCAGGAACGGCCAGCTCAGAAAGCTGCCCTTCAACGACGTGGTCAAAGGGGATGTTCTGTTCCTCCAGCCGGGAGCTCGGATTCCGGCCGATGCCCGGGTGGTCCAAGAAAAGTCGCTGGCCCTCGACGAAGCATCCCTGACGGGCGAGAGCATGCCGGTCGACAAGACCTCTGCGGTTCTGAACCGGGAGGATGTGCCCGTCACGGAACGGGTGAACATGGTCTACCGCGGAACCCTGGTGGTTCAGGGCACGGGACGGGCCGTGGTGGTGGCCACGGGACCTGAAACGGTCCTGGGAAAGCTGCAGCGTTTCCTCTGGGAAGTATTCCCTCCGGAAGCCCTGATGGCCCGTGACCTCAGACGAATCGCCCAAAAAATCATCCAGGCGGCTGCCGCTGGGTGTGGTGTATTGGCCATCCTTTCCCTCCTCCGAGGACAGGGGCTGGTCAAGATCCTCGGAAATGCCATTTCTCTCTTCGCTTCGTCGATTCCGGCCGGCCTTTCGACCCTCGCCATCGGCGCATTTGCCCTGGGACATCGCGACCTGAGGGAGAACCGCATCCTTGTGCGGCGCCTTCGGGCCCTCGGGAATCTGGCCTCCCTTCAGGTCGTGTGCTTCGACAAAACGGGAACCCTTACCCACAACAGGATGACCGTGGCGGAGCTCTGCAGCGGAGGCCGGCAAGTCAAGGTGGGCAATGGTGAGCTAGAAGACGGGGGCTGGGAATCGCTGAAGACGACCCTCCCGGAAATCTCCTGGCTCATTCAGCTTTCCGCCCTGTGCAACCTGGCTCACACGGCAGGCGTCAGAGACCATCGTTCCCTGGAAGGCTCCGCCACGGAGAGCTCTCTCATCCAACTGGCTGAGTCTGTCGGGTTGGACGTTTTCACCTTTCGGACAGAACACCCCATCGTGGACATCGAACATCGTTCGGAAGATCATCCGTTCATGGTCACAATCCACCAGTGGGACGAGCAAACCACGCTCAGAGCGGTCAAAGGCAGCCCCCAGGAGGTTTTGGACCGGTGCTCCCATCACGCGTGCAACGGGGAGCCCTTGCCCCTCGGTGAAGACGAGCGGGATTCCATCGAACGCGATAACCTCAGGATGGCCGCTGCAGGGCTGCGAGTCCTCGGAGTCGCCTATCGCATGGTCCCAGATGGCGACGAGATGGAAGGACCGCTGGTTCAGCCGGGATACATTTGGGTTGGATTGGTGGGTCTCGAAGATCCTTTGAGGAAGGAAGCCAAACCCCTCATTCGAGCACTGCAGAAGGCCGGCATCCGGACAGTCGTGATCACCGGAGATCAAAGCTTCACGGCCCAACATATCGGAAACGCCCTGGGGCTGAGCGGCGATGAGCCGCTGAGAATCCTCGATTCATCCGACCTGCGGATTCTGGATTCGGTTGGGACGCGGACCATCGCAACCCAAGCTCACGTCTTTGCGCGCCTGAACCCTACCCAGAAGCTTCAGGTTGTTCAGGCCTACCAGCGTGCCGGGAGAAGCGTGGCCATGGTGGGCGATGGACTCAACGACGTACTGGCGCTCAAAGTGGCCGATGTGGGAATCGCCATGGGAAAGGACGGTTCCGTTCTGGCTCGGCGCAGTGCAGACCTCGTTCTCGAGGATGACGACCTGGAATCCGTCATGTTAGCCATCGCGACGGGTCGAGGCTTCTACCGGAATATGCACCGGAGCGTTCGATTCCTCATTACCGCGAACCACATGGACCTGCTCATGGGGATCGCGGAAAAGGGACTGGGGATGGGGCATGTCTACGGTATGACGCAGGGACTGTGGAACAACCTCATGTGCCTCGCCCTCGCCCTGGACAATCCCGGGGGCTGCAACATCGACGATGGGCCGGTGTCCCCCGAGGAGGTTCTCCTCAAGTCCCGTGACCTGGAGGAGACGTTTCTGGATGCCGCGCATCTCCTGAGCGCAGCAACCCTCCCTGCAGCCTACGGCGCCTTGATGTATGGGTCGGCGGGGGAGGCAGGCCGCCTGTTCACGCAAAGCACGGCGATCAATCAGATCCTTCACGGCCTTTCCTGTCGCCAACGAAACGGCGAGCCGACCGAAGAAAGGCCCTCCAATCGGCTTCTCGAGTGGACACTCGTAGGAGCGATGGGCAGCCATCTGTTCGGGGCCGTTGCTTCCGGAATCGGAAGACCGATCGGTCAGGCGGCAGCACGTTTGTTCGATGTGCTCGTTCTGGGTGCGACCGGTCTCATTTCATGCGGATTGCTGAGAAAGCCGGAACCGGCGAAACCTGATCCCTCGTACCGCCGGACGCAAATGACTGCCCAGATCAGCTGATTCCCAAGCTGGAGCTTGGGAATCAGCAACCGGTTAGGGACTTCCGTCCGACGGTACGAGCTCGTCGAAACACTTTTTGAACCATTATGGTAGCCGTCACCGGGTCCGCGGGCTGTCGAACCTCTCACTCCGCGGCACTTCCCGGGCACTCCGCCTTGAGCCGAATTCCTTCTTCCACTTTGAGAAAAGTGCGACAATTGGGATACGCCGAACACCGGAATCGGATTCCATC
>CAZEOY010000409.1:0-4091 GCA_964513835.1 uncultured Syntrophobacteraceae bacterium | reverse complement strand
CCAAGTCGCTGAAGTGAGGCGGGGGAGCGTCGTGATCCGCAGCCCCCGCGACCGGTTCCTCATCCGCCAGGAACTTTCTCTCCTGCAAAAGAGCGATGAAGACATCTTCGAGCTCAGGCACACCGGTGCTCAGGGCATCGGGAGATTCACCGACTGAATCGAGAGCCTCCCGGACCTTTCCTGCCGCCTCCTCATCCCCTAAACCTTTCAAGAACACGCGCAGTCGGGAGCCACGCATCTCCGCCTTGAGAGAGCGCTCCCTCAAGGCCGCCAGGGTCTTCGCCTGTCACCGTGCCTTGAGCGTGACGACGGTACCCGGCACGCTGGCCGAAATCTCTTCGGGGGTGCCCTGCGCTACGATCCTCCCGTCAAAGAGAAGGGAAAGTCTGTGGAAGCGGGAGGCCTCATCCATGTAGGCGGTGGAGACAAGGGCCGTGATGCCGGCCTCGCGCAGCAGGCGTGAGAGGATCGCCCAGAAGTCGCGGCGGGAAACGGGATCGACGCCCGTCGTCGGTTCATCCAGGATGACAAGTTTAGGATCATGAATGAGCGTGCAGATAAGTCCCAGCTTCTGCTTCATACCGCCCGAGAGATTCTTCATGGGACGGTCCCGGAAGGGGGCGAGGCGGGTCATCTCCAGCAGCCTTTCTTTCCGCTCGGCTGAAGCTCCCTGTGGGACGAGGCGCGAACGGGCGAAGAATTCGATGTTCTCCTCCACCGAAAGCTCGGCGTAGAGGTTTTGTCCCAGGCCCTGGGGCATGAAGCCCGTGCGGTCCTTGATCCGTTCGGCGGCCTGTTCGGAATCGATGGAGATCCCGAACACTTCCAAGGAACCGAGATCGAATGTGATCACGCCGGCAATGGCTTTCATGAGGCTGCTCTTCCCCGCTCCATCGGGTCCGATGAGGCCGTAGATCTCGCCGGATTGAACAACGAGATCGACGCCGCGGAACGCCTCATGCCCGCCGTAGCGCTTGGAAACGCCCCGAACACGGATGAGCGGGTTTTCAGCCTCGATCTTCACGGGAGACGCCCTTCCATTCACCATCGGGGCGCCGCCCAGTCCACGTCGTCCTTCCATCGAATCACGGCGTCACTCGGCATGCCGGGGGTCAGGAAATGATCGGGATTTTCGTCCAGGCAAATCTTGACGGCGTAGACCAGCTTGGTCCGTTCATCGGGAGTCTGTACTTCCTTGGGTGTAAACTCGGCTCGCGAGGAAATCATGCGTACGGTACCCGGAACGGTCCTGTCGGGAAAGCAGTCGGTGTGGATGCGGGCCGGAAGACCAACGCGCACCATTCCGATCTGGACTTCGGGCACGTAGACCTTAAGATACAGACGGTCCAGATCGACCAGGTCCAGAAGGGGAGCACCCTGAGCAACCATTTCCCCGACATTGGCGATCCGCGTGAGGACAACGCCGTCGGCGGGAGCCCTGATCTCGAAGTCATCCTTGACACTCCGGTCTTCAGCGAGGGCAGCCATCGACTGGTCCAGCTGTGCCCCGGTCTGTTTGAGCTCGCCCTCCTTCACCTTGATGCGGTCCCATCCCAGCATTGCCTGCGCCAGACGCTTCTGCGCGCCGGCCACGGCAGTGCGCGAGGCGGCAAGCTCATTGCTGGCCACCGTATGCGACAGCTCACTCTGCTCCCTTTTCTGCCGGGATGCCGCTCCATCGGCAGCCAGCCGCCGCATGCGCACAGCCTCCCTTCGCGCCTGCTGCTCGGTGGCTTCAGCTTTGGCCGAAAGCGCTCGCCCATGCTCCAATTCCGCCACGGCTGTCTCGATGGAGAGGGGAACGTCCCTGCGGAGAATCTCCAGGTCCATTCGAAGGGTGTCCACTTTGGCTCTAAGGGATTCGACGGCCTTCTCGGCCTGGGCCACCCTGGTCCGAACCTGGGTGTCATCGAGGACGATCAGGATCTGCCCCGTTTTGACGAACTCCCCTTCCTGCACGGACATGGTATGGATGCGTCCCGCGAACTTGCTCGAAACCGTGATGTGGTCACCCTCTATCCGACCGTTTGCCTGAATCAGCCCTTCGGGCAGAGTGGGTTCATGAGGCCAATGAGTGGTGGTCATAATGAGACCGGCCAAAACCGGGAGAGTCAGCATAAGAATGATCGGGGCTCCGATGCGGGAGCGCATGGAGAACACTCCTTGTTCGTCTGAGCTTCCAGCTGATCGCCAAGAAGAAGATACAGACCTGGCTGCCTCAAGCATTCGAACGCCGCAGTCCATTCAAAGCCAGATCAAGGGCTTCCTGGAGCATCTCCCGCAGAGGCAGCTGCAAAATCTCTTCGCGATACAAGGCTCCCTGCTCATAGTGCATGATGATTCCGTTGACCGTGGACCAGAGGATATTCGCAAAGGGCCAGGGGCTGACCGATCTGAAAACGCCCTCGTCGATTCCCTTTTCAATGACGCAGCTCAAGATCTGCATGCACCGCCTGGCGCTGTCCATGCACGTTTCGAGGAGCGCATCCGGCACCCGCTCACTGACATCCGGCTGGCTGCTCAGGAACATGATCCTGAAGTATTTCCGGTTGCTCTGATAGAAGGCATAGTAGGCGTCCAGGACCTCTCCAAGGAGCAGATCGCAGGCCAGAGGCAGGTTCTTGACTCTTTCAAGATCCTTTCTCAGCAGATCCAATCCCTCGGCCATGATCGAAACGTAGAGCTCTTCTTTGCTTCTGAAGTACAGGTAGAGGGTGCCCTTGGCCAGATCACACCCTTCGGCAATGCTGTCCATGGTGGAGGCCATGAAGCCTTTTTGGAAGAAGACCTCTCTGGCCGCATTGAGGATGGCATCCTTCCTCACGGCCTGCTCCTGCTGTTTGCGCAGAGCCGTCCTCTTTTGACTATTGCTCATTAAATGACCTCCGGTCATTTCTCTACAGTCATCTCCCGGTGTTGTCAATTAGACATGACAAAGGGACCTGGTCTCTATTCAACGCAGGCTTCAGTGCAGATAAATCAGTGTGGAAGGAAAGGGACCTCGAAAGAAATGTGTTCACCAATCCCTGTTCCCGGGACACGGTTGAGCCTCGGGTGGGCTGGGAGGCGATCGAGAGGACACCTGACTGAATGAGAGGAATGATTTGTTATTTCAATTGGATAAATGATTTTGATCGACACGGGTCCAACTCAACCATCGATGGAAAGGATCCGGTAGATGCGGATGCCCGAAGGCGTGTACACGGTGACCTCCTCTCCTTCGCGACACCCCATCAGGCACCGGCCGACGGGGGAGGCTACCGACAGCTTTCCCTGAGAAACGTCTGATTCGTAAGGTCCCACCATTTCGTATCTGAATTCGGATCCGCTGTCGATGTTCCTGATGACGGTGACCACCCCGAAGCCCACCTGTCTCCTGAAGAACTTCCTTCCCACGACGACTTCGCATTCCGAGATCATGCGCTCGAGCTCGTTGATCTTCCTCTGCAGAACGAGATGGCGCTCGCGCGCAAGTAAATACTGCTGATTATCGATCTTGACTCCGAAAGCCCGCGCCTCCTGAAGCTCCTCGATAACAGCCGGTCGGATGACTCGAAGCAGGTAAGTCAATTCCCGCTTCAACCGGTAATAGCCGGCGCGTGTAATGGGTACCTTTTCCATAGACTACTGCCGTTCCGGGGTGACGCCTCCCGGTGGGGGAACGCTCCTATCTTTCCAGAAGCGCAGTCGGCGCCAGAATCACACCCTGATCCCCCTTTTCAGGAGGAATCGCCGGAAAAGAAGTCGGTCGGGATTTCTCCGCGATCCTGCAATGCCTTGAACAGTGAAAGTCCGATGACGGTCTTTCCATCCCGTATGGACCCTTGGACGATCATATCGTAAACGCGGACGATGGGCAGCACTTCGACCCTGGAAATTTCGTCTTCCTCGCGGAGGGTCTCCACTCTGGCGAGATTGGATGCGGCATAAATCCGAATGACCTCGTTCGAGTAGCCAATGGCCGGGAAGTAGCTGAAGAGCTGCAGGAACCGCGTCGCACGGTATCCAGTCTCTTCCGCGAGCTCACGGTTGGCGCACACTTGGACGTCCTCCCCCGGATCCGCTTTTCCAGCCGGGATTTCGAGCGTTTC
>CAZEOY010000408.1:582-4091 GCA_964513835.1 uncultured Syntrophobacteraceae bacterium | reverse complement strand
GGCGGCGGCCGTTTCGACCCGGTGGCGATGCTCGAAATCGATTCTTGCCAGCGTCGGGTCCAGGACCCAGTTCAGGCAGTTGGCGGCCAGGTCGGCCTGAAAGCCGCAGGGACCGGACGCGGAGGCCCCCGTCCCGAGAACCAGCGGCCGTTCGGCCCTCAGCAAGGCCAGGACCAGTCTCTCGTAGTCCGCACGCGAAACGCCGGTCTTGTCCGCTACCACCTCCCGCATGAACGGCCCCGAGACAACGGCCAGCTCCTCCACGAATGGCCGGGGCAGGCCGGTTCCACGGCCAGCCTGCAGGGCTTCCCGCAACAGGCCGAGGGCCAGCACCACTTCGCTCCCGGGATGGCAGGCCAGCCATCGGTCGGCGTTGGCGCCCGTCAGAGACTGAAACGGTGCCACATGGAGGAAGCTCCCTTTGGAGCCGCCTTCGCTCACAGCATGCATGGCCTTGAAAAGACGAGCATATTCCACGGGCGAAAGCCAGGTTTCCAGGAAATCGGCGCCGAAGCAGACCAGAAGATCCGCCTGGTCGATTCTGTAGGACGGCAGGCCGCTCACGCCGAAAACCGCCTCATTAGCTGCCTTGAGCGTTTCGTAGGCGAAAGGTTCGAAGACCACCGGCGGGGACGCATTCCAGGCCGCCATGGCCCCCTTGAACAATTCCAGCTGGGTCTCGCCCACCACCTCGGTGAGCATTCGGACACGGTCCCGTCCCTTCTGGGCAGCTGCCGCGAGCTTGCCACTGAGCAGCGCCTGGGCCTCGCCAAAGCTCACCGGCCGCCAGCTCTTCCCCTCCCGAACCATGGGGGTTCTGAGCCGGTCCGGATTGTAGATGCCGTGCAAAGCCGCCTGCCCCCTCATGCAGAGCCTGCCCGCATTGACGGGGTGCAGCGGGTTCCCCTCCAGCTTGATGACCCTGCCTTCGCGATTCTTGGCGAGCACCCCGCATCCAGCGGGGCATTCGCGACAGGTCGTCGCATACCAGGTCGGCGCTCCGGTCACCATGTCTTCAGGCGCTTGCACCGGAGCATAAAGCGTCTTATCCGGCCGGGGACCCCCATAGGGATCCGGTGTGCAGGCAGCGGTACACGCAATGCTTCCCGAGCCGACAATTTGCAGAAAGGTGCGCCGATTCATCTGGAGGCAATCTCCACTGGAATTCCGGTCGCATCCGACCAAAGCCGGACCGCTTCCCATCTTGGAAGGAAAGGATCGGGAGCCCAAAGACTGGAAGTGGCATCGCCCCCGAACCCCGAAGAGAAATGGATTCAGGAAATGGATTATTAGAATTGAACCACGGTGTCAAGGCCAATGGTGTGCGCTTCAGGGGGTCCATCCGGTGCAGCAGCTTCCCCGGCCGAGGATGTCATCAAATCGTCACACACTCTTCACGTGATCATCACTTTCCTCCCTTATTCTCAGAAACTCGAAAGATCCTGGAGACATTTCTGCGTGCCCCTCGGGTCTGCCCCGACCTTGTATAGGAAGAAGGCCCGGATTGGTTTCAACTCGAAACCCGCAACTTGAAACTCGCAGCTTTTTCACACAGGTTTGGCCATGAGCATTCAGGAAAAGCCGGGATGCGGGAGGACCGTGCGCACCATGCACCAGCTCACGCTCTCCATCAAGTCGATCCTTGAAAAGCTGGGGATCGACAATTCCCCATCGAGCTGCCTCACCGAATCGCTCCCCTTCTCACTCCACGACACGACGGCCGGAACAGAGAACGAGCTCCAGGTGGCCGTTCGGGGAGAACGGAGCTCGGTGGACTTGCCGTTCACCATCGCAGAATCCAACTACTTCGCCAACATCATGAAACGCGCATCGGCGGGGGATACCTCCAGGGAGGTCATCTCCCAGCTGGAACGCTACCTGAGCCATAACAATGAAAAGATCTGGGAGAACAGCTGGGTCCGGTTCCCGCATCGCCTCCTCAGCCCACTGGCACGAAAGGTCCTGGATAGCGACCTCCTTGCCGACAAAAGCAACCCTCAGTTGGGTGCGAGATCGGACCTGCATCGCTTCCTCATTCATGAGAACGGTGAAAGAGTCCTGCGCATCCCCATCAGCTATCTGCTGAAGATCTCCCTGGCCGATGTCCTCGGCACTCAAGAAGAAATCCCACGGCTCCTGAAGAATACCGGGCTGCGCCTCCTGTCACACTTTCTGAACGACAACACTTCACCCGAAACCTTCTCCTTCCACCCTGTCGCACTTCATCCCCGGTCCGGCATGGGGCGGGCCATCGCCGTAGAGACCGCCAAACGCTTTCTGCTGACGCAACTGCTGGTCCAGTACGCCAATGACCACTTCGAGCTCCGGTCCAGAGGGCAGGAGGTCCTGGTCTACTTCGCGCCCCACCCTCCCATCCGCCAAAAGGAGCTCAACGATTCCATTTCCGACGCATTCTACCGGGAGCTCTTCATGAGCCCCTGCCTTTCGGGCTGGGACCGCGGCGAGGAAAAGCACCGTTACATGTGCCTTTGCCACCAGGTGCTGAGCCGCAGCCAGCTCAATGCCGTTGCCAAGCTTCGCGAAGCCGGCATCATCACCCGGAACCTCGTCGTCCTGCCCAACCTCTCGAACATCTGTCTCGCCAACAACGGCACGCACCTCAGCCTCGGCAGCCGTAAGCTCACTCAAGCCCTGGCCGATGTCTCCTCGGGTTTCACGATCGCCAATGAGAAGTACCTGGGGGATCTGGTCATCAAGGTTGTTGAGCACTTTCTGCCGCTTTTCGTGGGGTCCTACAGCGCCTCCCCGTATCGGCTGGATTTCAGCGACTTTCACCCTGAAAGGGCATTGGGCTACCTGCCTCATGAGCTGGACTACACCCACCTTCGAATGATCTGGAGACGCTGGAAGAAGAAGGCCGACCTGCGCATCTTTGGCTATGCCGTCACCCCCTTCGGACCCCAATGGCTCGACCGGGCGGTTGCCGCGCTCCTCAGGCTGAAGGGAGACATCGTGCCTGACTTTCGCCTCATCGACTACTTCGTGGCCCTCATGAGCACCGAGCGCAGCCCGGGGCTCGATGGGCGACTCGGGAATGGAGACCGGCTGAAGGAGGACCTGGCCGAGCTCGGCGTGTTCGATTCCCGCATGGCCCTCTACATGCTTTATCGCCTCCGCGAATTCAGCAAGTTGGGATTCAGCGGGTTCGAGGGCCGGCATTACAGTCTCTTCGACTCACTCTTGGAGGACCTCTCCCAGGCGGCGAACCTGCAGGTCATGGTGACTGCCTTCGCTTTCAAGGCCATCGCCGAAGGGTGGGTCACCCACGTTGACATCCCGGATGAGCCCACCGTCGAGAGCGAACGGCGGCAGATCTTCTTCGGCAGTGCCATCGGCATCCCCACATTTTATGTGCGCCAGGATACGGGCAATCGTTTCCTCAAGGGCATCGTCGAGAAAACTGAGCGGGTGCGGCTGAGCCGGCGGTACCCGGGATTTTTGAGGGTTTACCATTTCGAGTACCGGAAAGCCCTCAGCTGGGTCCTCAT
>CAZEOY010000408.1:0-572 GCA_964513835.1 uncultured Syntrophobacteraceae bacterium | reverse complement strand
GCGCCAGCGGGTCCGGCAGTACGACGGGGCAGACCAGCTCCTCCGGGTCCTCATGCGCGAGGCGGGAGACCTCATCGAGCTGCTCGAACTGGGGCCGACCATGCGAGACCTGTCGGAACGTTTGAACCACCCCGCTGAGGCCGGCGTCGGCGCGAGGCTCGAGCGCGCAATTCTGGAGGAACTGGGTGCGCGATCTCCCATGCGCGTGAATGCCAGGGAGTTCAATACAGCGGCCGAGCGCTATTATCGCGGCAGCCTGAGGCTGAAGACCATGGCTGAGGCTATGGCCGTCCTGGAAGAAGATCTCCGGTCCATGGAGAGAGCCTTCGACCTGGACGAAGCGACGTACCGACCGCTATTCGCCCACGTTCTGGGCGAGGAAGCCGCCACGGACTTCCTGAAACGCATCAGGAAAAAGGCTCTGGACGAGAGCCTGTCCGCAGACGACCTTCAGAAGCTCATCAACCTGGTTCTCATCACCATCTGCCGCGACCTGAAAGAGGAGGCATCCACAGTCCATGACACTCCCGAAGCCCATTCTGACGGATCACCAGTATATCAAACGGCAAACG
>CAZEOY010000407.1:0-4095 GCA_964513835.1 uncultured Syntrophobacteraceae bacterium | reverse complement strand
CTTGCAGTCCGTGGGGGTGGCGATGACAGTGACGGCGCCAACGGCATTGGTGAGGATGAGCCTTCCGGCTGCTTCCTCTACTTTGGTGAGTACCCAGTCTGCGTGTGCCCCGCCGTAGTCGTGAACTGCTTTCTTGGCGACGTTGAGGATGTGTGCGGCGGGTATGGTTGGCTGTGCTCCGCCCACGGTTACGATTTGCTCGCTCATGGTTCTCCTCCTTCTCTCAGTAGGTTTCTACGTCTAATGCCTCGCCTGCACTCAATATACGCTCGAAATCCTGCTCGGCCATGGATTTGACCGGTTCCTTGGGGGCCGGGGTCATCGGCCTGGCCATGGCGATGTGGCAGCACTCGTCGTAACAATTATGGACCAGAATGCCTCCGCATACTGCAAAGGCATGAGATGCGTCCTCAACATCCAGGCAGTAGACATCATCGGTCCCCATTTGCTCTATTCTTGTTACGCGCACGCTTTGTTGCCGCTTGCATTTTTCCTGCACAAGCTGGACTACAGGTTTTCGCCATCTGGTGCTTGTTGGTTGTAAAGGCGACGCCACAAACAACGCAGATTCTTTGGACATCATAAAGTCCATTATCTCTGCGCCACTTTTCGTTGCATTTCCTAGAGCAGAAGCGGGCTGTCCGATGTGCAGCAGTAAAAGATTTGCCGCACTGCTGACAGAATCTTTCAATAGATCTTTCACGATCTCTTGCCCTCTGCAATGCGGCGCCGGAGTGCTTTTCGTAATGCTGGCGGTGCCATTCAATACCTTCCGGACTACCATGCCATGCGGCTGCCCCTTGGTGCATTGCTTTGGCCCAGTTCGTTTTGTCGTGCTGTTTGGCATGGTGAGAACAGTGTTGCTTCGTCGGCCGAAGAGCGAGGTTTTCGATCTGGTTGTTAGATCGGTCATGAAGGATGTGATGAACGTGCGCGCCCTTGGGAATTTGGCCGTTATGATACTCCCAAACCGCGCGGTGAAGCCTCTTCCCTTTTCGCTGAAAATAGAGCCCGCAAAGGTAGTAGCGTGTTCCGTCGAATTCTTGTGTGGTGTCATTGATGACGATGACTCGCATGATGGGTGTCTCCTGGTTGTTGGAGCCGCCATGCTAATATGACAATTCTCATCAAGCAAGTGTTTTGCTTCTACCCAAAAGCCGCCAGCAACAAGGAATCTGTGATCGTCCGTGCAAACGATTGACCTACCGTCTTTGAAAGTAACCTTCACGACCGAAGCGTTTCGTTGGGTAAGCCTGCAAGAGTGGTACTTCGTGTACCCGTTGACTGACAGCACTTTTCCCGTCGTTCCCACCAGGTTTCTGATGGGGATATCCCCCCGGTCTGTGCATACCAAGGTGTCGCCATGCAAGCAGTGATCTTCGCCCTTGGTGTCGATGTCCTCGGGGTTGTTCTTGTCGACGACCAGGATGGAAAGCGTCCGGAAGAACTGATCACAGTCGGCGTAGGCCACCATCATGGGGAAGTCGTCCTCGAGGGGCTTGAGTCGCTCGCGGAAAGCCCTGATCTTGATGGCACGGCTCGGGTCCCCGGGGGAAAGAATGACGCCCTGGCTGGCGAAGACTTCCGCGGTGCTCGGGCCCTGGCCGCCGCCCTTATAATCGGGGCGCTTTTGAAAGCAGTCCGGGCCTGCGAGCCGTATGATGTTCCGCCCCCATATATTCATCTTCCGCTCGCGCTCGACAATCCCCTCGGCAATCAAGCTGTCCGGCAGGCGAAGGCCTTCGTCGGGCGTTCCGTTCCAGCCGTACCACTCGGCGAACCGGATGAGCCGGCCGTCCGAGTCGACCCACCACCAGCCAAGCGAAAATGGCTTCCCGAAGCCCCAGTCGAAAGTCATGTAGAGCGGGGCGAATTCGGGGATGGGCCAGATAGGCGCGATCGCGTGTGTTTCACGGTCGACGTGGAAAGCCTGGCCGACGAACACGTTCCAGTCCCCGTTTTTGAAGGCCTCCCGGAGGTGCGGGGGAAGCGTGCTCAGCATGTTCCAGTAGCCCGGGTCGAGGTGCGGGTTGTCCTTCGCGGTCGATGGGACGTAGGCGAAGGTGCCGCTGTAGTCGATGGGCTCAAGCCATTCGATGGGGAATTTCCGGTCCATCCAGAGCTGCTTCACCCACCCGTGCCCGATCCCGCCGGGGTTCGTGGCCGCCATGAACTGGCATTGAATGGCCGGAAGCCCTGGCCACCGGAGCCGGGTCCAGAGGAACGTGAACGTCTCGTAGAGGTTCTTTGTGAGCTCGTCTACGGCGATGAGGGCAAACTCGGCCGATTGGTACTTGCTCGTGTCGTCGAGGTTCCTGAAACAGATGATCCCGCCGCCGTACCTGGGGGAGAGGATGTAGCAGCGGCCGTGCTCCTTGTGGTCCCCGTGGAGCTTACCGAGCCACGGGGGGAATTCCTTGCTGATCTTCGAGAGCTGGCGATCCTTGAGGGCCGGGTAGTTCTCGCAGGCGATCATCGCCGTGACCTCTTTGAAGCCCAGTGAGGCCAGCTGCATCAAGCGCCTGACGGTATACCATCTCAAAAAGTAGCTATTTCCCCCGCCAAGCGCGCCCCCGTAGAGCATGAACTTGATGTTGCCGGTCTGCATCACCTGGACTGCGTCCATCTGCCTCGGGGTGAACTTGGCTATGTCGCGGTCGAAGTTCTGTGTGATGCGTTTCAAAGCTCATCCATTGCCTTTCATTGGGGGGCGTCATCCGATGACGACAAGGAACTCTGTGCCCTTGTCCTTGTCGGGATCGTCGAGGTTGAGGGCCGTGCGCTCGAGGCGGGCGATTCGCTCGGTCACATCGGCGAGGCATTTGAGCATCGAGGCCATGCCGTCGCCTTTGCCGATGAAGAGGGGGAACCCCGGGTCGTGGGCTTCAAGCGGCTTTTCGGGGTCGTCTGAGGTGGACTCGGCTATGCCGGTCACGCGCTCGAGGCCCTGTGCGATGCGGTCGGCGAGGCGTTTGAGGCGCGCAGCCCTCCCGAGGTGCCCTTCGACGGCTGCCGCGCCCCGGTCGGAAGCGGCGTCGATGATCTCTTCCTCGGATACGATGCTCGTGGGCGTGGCGCGAGGGGCTGCGTTTGCGGCGACTTTGGTTGCCACCTGCTGGCGGACCTGGGCTGTGAGGTCCCTGCTCCAGGAGTTTTGCCTGGCCTTCTTCTGGATGGCGGCGCGTGAGCAGCCGAACCGCCTGGCAAGCTCACTGACGGAGAGCTGTCCTGCGCGGTATTCCCGCTCGATGATCTCCCAGTCCATCACTTGCCGGCCTTATCCAGGCTCATGAAGGTGGTGATGAGGGGCTCGAGCTCGGCCAGGGCGTCCTGGAGGGCAGCCGCGCTGAAAATGGTTCGGTCCTTCTCGTAGGCGGCGAGGCGCTCGTTTGCGAGCTTGATAGCCATGTCCGCGGCCTGGGCGGAGAGCTGGTAGGTTTCGCAGGTGCCCTCGTCGAACTTGCCGACCGTGCACCCGATCCCGAACACGAAATCAGCCACGGTCTTGAGCTGCTCCACGGTGTCGATGACCTGGTGGGCGCGGTGGATGTTGGGGTCGGTGACGGAGCCGTCGGACGCCGGCGGCAGGGGCGCGCAGGAAACGCACATGAGGATGTAGGCGGCTCCGATCGCGGCGAGGGTGCATGCAGCTGCGGCGTTGAGCAGTTTGCGGGCTGTAAGGGGCATCTTGCGGGTCATGGCGGCTATCCTTTGATGTAGTGGGCGACCAGGCCGATGACCATCCCGAAGACGGTTGCGGAATTGCCCATGACGAACCATTTGATCCACTCGATGTTGGTCGTGACCTTGTGGATTTGGCATTCTGAGCGGCATTTCTCGTGCTCTGCCCGGACTTCTTCGACCTTCTTGGTGAGGGAGTTGATCTTCTCTTCCTGAACGGCCATGCGAGTGATGACTTGAGCGAGCTTTTGGACTTGCTCCTGGAGGTGGTCCATCTTGGTTGCGAGAATGGCAATGTCAGGCATGAGAATGAGAGTCTTTCGGTTTGGCGAAAAGTCGCGCGGGTTCGAGTTCGAGGTGGTCGCAGCACCAGAGGAACGATAACGGCTCCCTGGAGGGCGAAAGGAACCACCT
>CAZEOY010000406.1:0-4096 GCA_964513835.1 uncultured Syntrophobacteraceae bacterium | reverse complement strand
TGGTGATCCTCTGACGTTCAGCACCTTCATCTACCTGATGCGGAAGGTCCGGAGCCGGGCTCCTGAGGTCGAGGTCTCGGTGGTTCCCGGCATCACCTCCTACCAAGCTGCGGCCGCATGCGCAGGAGAGCCCCTGGCGGAGGGGGAGGAGATCGTCTCCATCATTTCTGGAGCTAAGGGGGGAGAGCGATTGAAGGAGGTCATCGCCTACTCGGACAACGTGGTTCTCTTGAAGGCCTACAAATATCTGCCGGAAATCTTGACTGAAGTGGACGATGCGGGCCTCCGGGAATCCTGCTGCTTCATCAGCCGCTGCGGCCTCGATGGAGAAGTGATCGAGCGTGAATTCGAAGAGCTTCGTCGGATGGATCATCCCAACTATCTCTCCCTGATGATCATCAAGCGACGTGGACTCGAATCCCGGCCTGATTCTGCCCCGGCAGCGAACCCGACCAACGTGGTCGACCTGACGCGGACGATTCGCGCGGGTTTGAAGACCGGCCCCTCCAAACCATTGAGAGGAGAGGCGGAGGCGGGGTACCGGGTGGCAAAATAGCCCCATGAAGCAATCCGTTCTAGAAGCCTGCCCGACGATTCCTGTCCTGGTTCTGTACCTTATCCCGGTGGACGCCGGGATGCAAGGAATGGGCAGGTATCTGGATTCAGGCATCAGCCGGAATGACGCATGGGTGGGGTTCTCGGGCGGCCCCACGGACAAGTCGTGAAGATGGAAAAAGGATTTGCCTATGGAGCGATGCTCATTGTCCTGATCGTGGGGGCAGCATTTTTTACCTCCGGCATCGGCCCTTTCCATATCTCATACGATACTCTCGCCCGTTTGTGGCTCTCCCCCTTCGAATCTTCACTTGCCCAGGGAATCGATGATTCCGTGCGGTATATCGCCCTCCATGTCCGTTTGGCCAGGGTTCTCCTGGCAGTGATGGTCGGTGCCGGGCTTGCCCTGGCGGGCGGCGTCTACCAGGGCGTTCTCCTGAATCCCCTGGCGGACCCGTTCACCCTCGGGGTCTCCACGGGCGCAGCCTTCGGGGCTTCCATCGCCATTCTTCTGGGTTGGGGAGGCTTGACCTGGTTGGGGGTCGGCCTGTTGCCTGGCGCTGCTTTTGCGGGGGCTCTCGGCGCCCTGTACGGCGTCTACCTCCTCGGACGCATGGACGGCCGGCTGCAAAGCACAACCCTCGTCCTTGCGGGAATCATCGTTTCGACGTTTCTCTCGGCCTGGATCAGTCTTTTGAAGAGCCTGAACGAGGAGTCGGTTTCCACCATTGTCTTTTGGATCATGGGGAGCTTCTCGGGGAGAACCTGGTCCCACGCCGGCCTTGTGCTGCCTTATTTGATCATTGGCGGAGCGGTCATCCTGTATCATGCGAGGGAGCTCGATCTGCTCAGTCTTGGAGACATCCAGGCTCAGCAGATGGGGGTCGACGTGGGCAGGGTGCGCTTCAGGCTCCTCCTGGCAGCATCCCTCATTACCGGCGCCGCTGTGGCGGTGAGCGGAGTCATTGGCTTTGTGGGGCTGGTGGTGCCCCACCTCGTCAGGCTCAGTGTAGGGCCGGTGCACCGCCGCCTGCTTCCCCTGGTGATGCTCACGGGGGGGCTCCTGGTCCTGGTGGCCGATACCCTGGCCCGGAGCATCCTCCCCCAGGGTGAAGAGCTTCCGGTGGGAGTCGTCACGGCCATTCTCGGAGGACCGTTCTTTTGCTTTCTGCTGTTGCATCGCAAGAGCCGGATCCGGTTGTGATCCGGATTGTCGACCTGTGCGCGGGCTACGGCGACCAACCCGTGCTGGAGAGGGTTTCCCTCGACGTGCGGAAAGGGGATTTCGTCGGGGTATTGGGCCCGAACGGTTCCGGGAAGACCACTCTGGTCCGCGCACTGAGCGGGGTGATCCCGGTTCGGAGCGGGCGTGCCGAGATCCTGGGGGATTCCGTGAGCCTGCTCAAGCCCAAGGAGCTTGCAAGGCGAGTGGCCGTGGTGGCTCAGGATGGCGAGGTGCGGTTTCCCTTTCCCTGCATCGAGGTGGTTCGCATGGGCCGCTATCCGCACCAGCGCTCCTGGCAGATGGACAATGCCGAAGACGAGGAGGTGGTCCAGGCGGCCATGCAGGCCACGGATACCGTGACGCTGGCGCAGCGGGTGATCACCGACGTGAGCGGCGGAGAGCGGCAGCGGGTGATGATGGCCCGGGCCCTGGCCCAGTCCACACCCATCCTGCTCCTGGACGAGGCGACCTCGGCCATGGATGTGCACCGCAAGCTTCAGATTTTCACGCTGCTCGAGCGTAGAAATCTTGAAGAGGGACTGACCGTTGTCACGGTCCTCCATGATGTGAACCTCGCAGCCTATTTCTGCAGGAAGCTGGTTTTCCTGCAGAACGGGGAGGTGGCGTTTCAGGGAGCGACGGACGAGGTGTTGACACCGGAAACACTGGCATCGGTCTACCGCACCGAGGCCATTGTGCAGGAGATACCGGGAAGGGGGCGGGTTCAGGTGGCCTTTATTCCGTCCTGAAGGCGTTGGGGCAAGACTTCTGGGGACCCTTACAGCTTCGGCGGGTGCGGGCCCCCGGATGATCGGGCTTGGTGGGACTGACAGGACTTGTCCGAATTGTCGGTTCGATCACAGGGCGGTTTCATCGCAAACCAGCGGAAACGTTTCATGCCGCGCACACCCGCGCCCGGGAGGGCACTGGTTCTGGACGGTGGGATATCTTGCCATGTTGTCTAATAATCACATCCCCCTTCCCCCCTCGAGGGGGGACTGCACCCGGTGGGTCGGACATTGCGTCAGGCGTCTCCAACCGACCCTTTGGGGGGCATGGTCTTTGGCCGCCCTGTTGATCTTGTCCAGCACACCGAGCTCCTGGGCTCTCCAGGTCATCGACGATGCCGGACAGTCCATCGAACTGCGTCAACCGGCCCGGCGCGTGATTCCGCTCTACGGGGCCTTCGCCGAGATGCTCTATGCTGTCGGAGCGGGCTCCCAGGTGGTGGCGCGGACCCAGGCGGATCGAATCCCTGCCGAAATCGAGCAGCTGCCATCCGTCGGGACCCACATGCGTCCCAACGTGGAGCTCGTTATCGGCCTGAAGCCGGATCTGGTGGTCCAGAGCGCCAGCCGTCGAGAGGCGACGCCGGAGCTGGACCGCCTGCGCGAGGCCGGGATTCCCGTGGCCGTATTCTCCCCTGCGAGCCTCGAGGAGGTCTTTTCGACCATGCTGCGACTGGGCTCTCTGACCGGGCATGCGGAGTCGGCTGAAAAGGCAGTGCTGCAGCTGCGTGAGAGACTGGAGGGAATTCGAAGCCGGGTGATCTCCCTGGAGAAACCGCTCAGCGTTTTCTACGAAATCCGGGCCGAGCCCCTGACAACCGCTGGAGCGGGATCCATCGTTCACCGGATCATCGAGGCGGCCGGGGCGCGCAATGCGGTTCCCAACAAGAAGGGCATCGTTCAGTATAATTTCGAGGCGCTGCTTCTGGCCGAACCGGACGTTTACGTGGTCCAGAAGGGACCCATGAACCGGAATCCCCTGGAGCCGGGCAAGCGTCCTCACTTCGACAGGCTCCGCTCGGTGAGGGAGGGCAGGGTTGTCTTCGTGGACGAGCTCATGTTTTCCCGCCCCGGCCCCCGGTCTGTGGATGCCGTGGAGGAGCTGGCACGGGCGATTTATCCCGAGCTGTTTCAGTGACGCCCGGGGGAGGTTTCAGGTATCAGTTTCGGTTACGATCACAAGCACACGACCCGGTGTGGGTAGGGCATCCATACGGTTGCATTTGGCGGTGGCACGGGCTAAGGCTTGACCGTGGTTGCTTTGCGCCGCATGGGCAAGCTTCGCTTGGTCCGTGGCTCCCGGCTGTAGAAGGGGGTGTGAGAACCCGAGGCAACAAGCTTGAGGGACGGCCTGGCGGGGCAGGAATGCATGAACAGAGTCTGCGAGGTTTCTCTCATGTCGACCAAACCGCCATCAGCGAGCCGCCGCAAAGGGATTCTCCGGTGCGGGTTCAGTACTGGAACCGCCGCGGTGGCCGCTGCTCGGGCGGGGCTGCGCTGGTGGCTGAGCGGTGAATTGCCCTCGGTC
>CAZEOY010000405.1:0-4103 GCA_964513835.1 uncultured Syntrophobacteraceae bacterium | reverse complement strand
AAGGAGTTACGACGAGATCGTTGCCTTTGCCGAGGTCGAGAAGTTCATCGATACGCCGGTCAAGTACTATTCCAGCGGGATGTATCTGCGACTCGCCTTCGCCGTGGCTGCCCACCTCAAACCCGAGATCCTGATCGTGGACGAGGTGCTGGCGGTCGGAGACGCCGCGTTCCAGAAGAAATGTCTCAGCAAGATGGAGGACGTGGGCAGGGAGGGGCGAACCGTTCTCTTCGTGTCCCACAACATGCCGGCCGTCACCAACCTGTGTGAGCGGGTGATTCTGCTCGACAAGGGGCGGATAGCCCTGGACGGACCGGCGCACCAGGTGGTGAGCAGGTATCTCGGTTCGGGCGCGACGGTCATGACGTCCCGCCAGTGGAGCGACCCCGCTGAGGCTCCCGGGGGGGAATTCGCCCGCCTGATGGCGGTAAGGGTCCAGTCCCTGAAAGGCAATGGAGCTGACGCTATCGATATTCGGGAGCCCGTCGTCCTCGAGATGGAATACGAGGTCGTCAAGGCCGGGAGGGTCCTGCTGCCGCACTTCAACGTCCATAACGAAGAGGGGCTGTTTCTCTTTCCGATCCTGGACACGGCGCCGGAATGGAGGAAACGACCGCGACCGGCGGGCCGCTACGTGAGCAGGGCGACCATCCCCGGGAACTTCCTGCGAGAGGGGATGATCTTCATCGGCGCGGGCCTGGTCACGATGGATCCGGTGATCATGCAGTTCTACGAGGCGGATGTGGTGGGGTTCCATGTCATCGACAGCTTTGATGGAGATTCGTCCCGTGGCGACTGGAAGGCGTCCCTGGGCGGGGTATTGCGCCCGATGCTCAGCTGGTCCACGGAGTTCTTTCCCAGCGTCCCAAGGACCGTCTCGGCGGACCTGGAGGAGAGTAAAAGATGCGACTAGCCATATTATTTTGGTTCTACAAAGATATCCCTGTCTGTGAAAATCGACTGAAATTACTGCGGAAGTATAATCCTGATGTGCCGATATACGGTTTGTATGGGGGAAGTATTGCAGATGGGAACCTATATTCATCAGCTTTGAGTAAATATCTGGATGATTTTTATGTTTTCGATCATCAAAAGGATGCTTACTGGAAATGGCTTAATGGTGACTTGATGATTACAGAATGGTTCTCAGCGCGTGGAGTCAATCTGCCATGGGATACCATTGTGGTGGTTCAGTGGGATATGCTTGTTCTTGGATCATTAAGACAAATCTTTGCCATGTTAAAAGAAGATGAGCTCTTGATTTCGGGCCTCCGGCCTGTAGAGGAAGTGCCGCAGTGGTACTGGGTTTCAGAGGATGAGCCTCAGCGAAGGGAGATGTATCTTGAATTCTTAGAATATGTCCAAGATAAATACAATTTCAGGGAATCTCCTCTATGTTCTCTATTTGTGGTTGCCTGCCTCCCAAGAAAGTTCTTGATGCAATACTCAGAAATTGAAAATAAGGAGCTGGGATTCTTTGAGTATAGAATACCTATTTATGCCCAGATATTCAAGACTCCTATCTGTATGGAACATCCTTTCAGGATATGGTGGGATGGAGTCGAGCCTTTCAGGCGGAGCTCCACATTGAATGCAGCTGGAGGTGCTATTCCATTACTGCTGATATATCTAAATCTATTATTTCCGGTGGGCGCAAGAGTCTTTCATCCATATCATAACGTTTTTCCAATTGGATATCGTGAGTTTTTCCATATTCTCGCATCAAAGATTCAAGGAACATTCAAGAAAATGAGGGTAAGCCTGAATGATCATCTTTTACGGTCCGTCCGTGAGCATGGGAGGACGCCGTAATAATCCAGAGCTTACATCGATGTCTTTAGCGTGCTTCCAGTCTTTTGAGGGATTTGCTGCACCGGCTTGTCACGGGACCTCTCGGTTGAGAGGGAGGGGATCGCATGATCAACAGGCTCTTCACAGCGGCGGTTCGAAAGTTTGGCTTCGAAGCCAGGCGAATTCCCGACTGGCAGATGTGGACCACCGTATCGCTGAAGCCACAGCAGCCATCCAGGGGCGACGTGCTCCTGTCCTATCGGACCTCTCCTTTCATGAAGGGCGGCGAGCAGGAGATGAGCATTCACACGGCCGCCTGGGAATGCGTGCAGATCGCCCGGACGTTTCTTGATCTCGGGTTCAGTGTGGATGTCATCTACTGGCTCGACGACCGGTTCGTTCCGAAGAAGGATTATGCCTGTTTCATCGACGTCCATTCCAACATGGAGAGAATAGCTCCCCTGTTGAACGGGAGCTGTGTGAAGATCCTGCATATCGTATGGGCCCACTGGCTGTTTCACAACCACGCGGCATACCAGCGGCATGCAGCCCTGAGGGAGCGCAGGGGGGTGGCGCTGCCGCCCATGAGGCCGCTTCAGCCGGCCCGCGGAATCGAGTGCGCCGATTGCGCCACCATGCTGGGGAACGATTTCACTGCCGGAACGTACGCTTTCGCAAAGAAGCCGATCCACCGTATTCCGATCTCGACCCAGGCGGTGTATCCGCAGCCCGCGGGCAAGGATTGGGAAGCGAGCAGACGGAATTATCTCTGGCTCGGGGGCACGGGACTCGTTCACAAGGGACTGGATTTGCTGCTCGAGGCGTTTTCGGAGATGCCGGAGTATCATTTGACGCTTTGCGGGAGCATCGATCACGAGGTGGACTTCGTGCAGGCCTACCGGCGGGAGCTCTTCGAGACGCCCAACATTCACAACGTTGGCTGGGTGGATGTTTCCGGCAGCGAGTTCCTGGCCATGGCGAGCCGCTGCATCGGAATGGTTCATCCGTCCTGTTCGGAGGGGCAGTCCGGTTCGGTGGTGAATTGTCTCCATGCCGGCCTGATCCCCATCGCCAGCTATGAAAGCGGGCTGGATGTGGACGATTTCGGGGTTCTGCTCAAGGAGTCCTCGGTAACGGAAATCAAGGCCGCCGTCGAGTCGATTTCCAGCCTGAGTGTGGCAGATCTGCGCGAACGATCCCTGAGGGCCTGGGAGTTTGCGCGGAGCAACCACACGCGCCAAAAGTTCGCTCTTGAGCACCGGCTGGCTGTCGAGCGGATCATGCGTGGAGCGTTGTAGGCGCCACCGGGGACAGGGGGAACACTTGCCGGCAACGCTGTTGAATCAGCGTCGCCCCCGCAAAGCCGGAGGTCCAGAAATCCTTATGAGACCTGGATTCCCGCTTCCGCGGGAATGACGATTGGCGCTTAACTCAACAACATTGCCGCTAACCGGCATGGGGGCTTCAGGCTGTTTGGGCCTGATTCCGTCTTCGACGTTGATGCATTGAATGATTCGGGAAACCTTGCGATCCGGCCGCATGAAGGCCGGATTCGCTGATTCCTCGCGTGGCTTCGCCACTGCCATCTTCAAAACGTCCTCACAGGAAAGGACAAAGGATATGATGATTCCCTTCAACAGGCCCTACCAGACCCGCAAAGAACTTTGGTACATCAGCCAGGCCATTCATCAGGGCCGGTTTTGCGGGGATGGTCCTTTTACGGAGAAATGCCAGCAATGGCTTGAGCATCACATCGGCTGCGGGAAGGCGTTGATGACCCACTCCTGCACGGCGGCTCTCGAGATGGCGGCCATCCTGGTAGGTATACGGCCCGGCGATGAAGTGATCATGCCCTCCTACACCTTTGTCTCCACAGCCAATGCCTTTGTCCTGAGGGGGGGAGTCCCGGTCTTTGTCGATATCCGTCCCGATACCCTGAATATGGATGAGAACCTGATCGAGGCGGCTATTACCGAAAAGACCCGGGCTATCGTCCCGGTGCACTATGCGGGCGTGGCCTGCGAAATGGACACCATCATGGACATTGCCGATCGGCGGGGATTGTGGGTCATCGAGGATGCGGCTCAGGGAATCCTGTGCGGGTATCATGGAAGAGCGTTGGGATCCATTGGCCATCTGGGTGCACTCAGTTTCCACGAGACCAAGAATATCATCTCCGGAGAGGGAGGAGCGCTCCTTGTCAACGCGGAGCATTTCATTGAAAGGGCGGAAATCATCCGGCAGAAGGGAACAAACCGCAGCAAGTTCTTGCGCGGGCAGGTGGACAAGTACACCTGGGTGGACGTCGGCTC
>CAZEOY010000404.1:0-4118 GCA_964513835.1 uncultured Syntrophobacteraceae bacterium | reverse complement strand
CGGCAGAGCGGGTGGCTGTTAACCACTAGGTTGGCGGTTCGAGTCCGTCCCGGGGAGCCAGCAAAATCAAGGGCTTAGGAGAAAATCCTAGGCCCTTTTTCTTTTCTCGAACATCGTCTCCAACCCCATTTCCAACCTTCCAACCTTTTCCAACCCCACGAACACACAGGGCAAGAGCCCCAATGCCCGCCCACCTAACTCAGGTCAATATGAAGCCACCTCCTTGCTTTTCTTGATCATTTCTGGAATCCTCTTGAAAGGAGGAGCTCACAAACTCCAAATAGAAGGGGCAGATGCTTTGAAGCGTGTATTCTATTCTACCTGTGTGGTGCTGATTGCCATCCTGGTCGCACGTGTCGCTGTTGCACAACAATGGGAATACGCCATTTATCGAGTCAATGAATCGAGTGGGTTCTGCAGATGGGAGGACATGAGGGACTCGTTTCATGGATCCGACCAGATTGAATGTTGGACCCATTTGGGGGTTTACGATCCAGCGAATCCTAAGCCCACAAACACACAGACAGTTCCAAGACTGAATGAGTAGTATGATTTAAGTACAGTGTATTTAAATGACGAGGAGAGGTTCAAGTATAATGGATGTGAGACCTGCAGATGCAGAAGAACTGCGGGATAAGATCATTCAGGCTCTGCAAGCGCAGGGCTATCGGATGAAGGATGGGGGCATTGATCTGCCGGAACATCTGGAGAAGGATGATTACCGTCTTTTGAACCAGCCTGCTGTGCTCAAGAAGCTGGAAAAATCAGGTCCTGGTGTTCGGGCACACGAGGACCGTCTCCTCCAAAACATTGCGGACGGGCGCGAGGTCGACCCGATTCGAATATCTCCGACGCTCATTCTCGTTCAGCCCGACTCCTGGTACGAGCTACTGTTCCGATATGCCAGTCTTCACTGGAGCATCCCCGTTTCGTCAGGATACGGGAGACGGCTTCGCTTTCTGGTTTTCGACGAATACAACGGCAAACTGATCGGGCTGTTTGGACTTGGAGACCCGGTCTACTCAATCAAGGCGAGGGACGAGTGGATCGGCTGGGACAAGGAAAAGAAAGCGGAACACTTGTATCATGTGATGGATGCCTATGTGCTGGGCGCCGTGCCCCCGTATTCCATGCTGTTGGGCGGAAAACTTGTGGCGATGCTCGTTTGCAGCAATGAGGTACGGGTCGCATTCCAGGAGAAATACGGGGGTAAGCCTTCCCGGATCAGGCAGGAGACCCGGCCCCCTCACCTGGTTTTGGTTACGACCACCTCAGCGCTGGGGCGCTCTTCCGTCTATAACCGCATCCGCATCAACGGCCTCCAATATTGGACGAGCCTCGGGTTCACGCAGGGATCCGGGGATTTTCATTTTTCGAACGGGATATACGCAGAAATTCGGGCCTTTGTGGAGCATCATTGTACGCCCACCGCAAAACAGACTGCGTGGGGTGAGGGTTTTCGAAACAAGCGCGAGGTGATCCGCAAGTGTCTTTCGTCAATCGGACTGCCGGCAGACCTCATCTATCACGGCATTCGTCGGGAAATCTTCGCGGCGCCACTCGGGAGCCGCGCGCTCCCCTTCTTGAGCGGGCAAGTCCAGGATCCGTGCTTTCATGACTGGCCGGCATCGGAGCTCGCTGGGGCATTCAAGGAAAGATGGCTGCTGGCCCGCGCAACGAGAAAATCCGAGTATCGGGAGTACCGTCGCGAGCAGTATCGACTGTGGCCCCGGAAGGGTGGAGGCCGCCATGACTAGCGATCAGACTCCGTTCGCGGATCTCCCGGCCGCCCTGGTGGAAGAAGTCCTCAGCCAAAGCGAGACCGTCGCCGAGGGGCTTCTGGCCGATTTCCAGAAAGCCAGGGAAGATCGCGAGACCCTTCGGAAGCGATTTCTGGAGTCGGGGATTGTGACTTCAGAATCGACGCTCGGCTATCCTCCTCTGCCCACGACCTGCGCTGCCGATGGATCCTATGCCATCGAGCGCCTTCTGACCACCGATCTGGCAGCCGCCGCAGCCGTCGCCGTGGAAGGGCTCACGCCACCGTCGGAGAAGCGCCACTGGAAGCAGCCCCACCATCGGACCTTTCTTGCAGCGGAGCCGCATCTCGAGGATACGGCCACCGTGCTGCGGACGTTGATGCTGGGGGAGGAGCTTTGCCTTGCCACGGCCGCGCCGCACGACTTGGTGATGCTGGACGGCACCCTCACACTGCCGGTCATTTACTTCAACCAGGGACTCAATAAGGCGCCGGAGACCACCCGGCTTCGATGTTCAAAGGAGCTTATCGACCAGTGCCTGCGATACCTGGAGGCCTACCGAGCCATTGTCCGAAGCGAGCGCTCCGACAAGCAGTATGTCGCTCTTCCCAAATACAGCACCCGTCGGGAGATCGGGAAAGAGGTTGGATGGCCGGATGGGTTCGATGACCGCGGCATGTTGACGCTGTTGCTCAATCCGGGTGAGCTGACGAAGCCCCGCCTCCTGGAACAGCCGGGGCAGCCATGGCACATCAACGCCGCACGGTTGCCTCAAGCGGTCAGGGCCGGAATCGAGGCGCTCGCCGGCGATGCAATCGATGCCCTATGCCGCGTCCATGTGTTTTATTACAAGCCACACGATTGGTTGCCCGCCCTGAGGGTGGAGGTACCCGAAAGCATCGCTCGGAATACCCACCGTCTCGCAACCGTTGTTCAAGGGCTGAAACATCAATGTGCGACCGCATCGATGCTCGAGCCCTACCCCATCTACCTGGCCGACCGCACGGTCAAAGCGCTTGCCCGTGCTCTGCCGGCCTTTCGCCAGGTCACGACGCAGCGCATTTCCGAGAAGTATGCCGGGAATATCGGTGAGGTCTTCTTCGCAATGCACGGGTATCGCAGCGACTCAGGGAGGTAACGGATGCCGTCGGGTGAGCTCGACAAGATCGTGGATGTCACGGAAAGACTTGGGGTCGTGGGATCGCCATCCTCCACTTCACAGCTTTCCCTGGATATTCTGGGCTCAGCCGTAACCCGTAAGCTCGTCGGCGAGCTCGCACTCTTCCGGTTTTCCCAGGATGCAAGCCCCCATTACGCCCTCGGACAGATCACCGAAATCCAGCTGCGCAACATCTGGCACGAAGACCCAACCATGCGCAGCCTCATCCGTCAGCGGGGCCGAGTGGATGCCGTCAGTGAGCGGCAGGATACCCACCTCGGACAGATGGTCATCAGCGCTGTCTTCCGCGAGGGCGGAACGGCCGGTTACGAACCGAGCATTCTGGGTACCGTGCCTTCGACTGGGACGCCTATCCACCTCGTGACGGACGAAGCACTGGATGAACTCCTCCATCCTTACCGAGATCAGATCTTTTACCTGGGTCATGTGTATGGCTCCAAGCCCAGGCTTCCCCTCTGGTTCAAACATTTCGGGCGTGGCAAGGATGGGGCCGGAGAGGCTTACCATCTTGGGATTTTCGGCAAAACTGGCTCCGGGAAGTCGGTCCTGGCGAAGATGATCCTCTTGGCCTACGCTCGATATCCACAAATGGCGTTGCTGGTGATCGACCCTCAGGGCGAGTTTGCCCGTGACATGAGCCAAGCCGGCCCTGGCGGGGAATTCCCGTTGCCCGTCGGGGCCGTCGCCAGGAAGTTGGGCAAGCAGCCCGTTGTCTTGACCGTGCGCAATCTGGTCCTCGATCGTTGGGAGTTGTTCGAGCAAATTCTGTTTGAATCGCAGTTCTTTGAGCGGCTGACCATTCCCAAGGGAGAAAACCGGGAGCTGGCGTGCGGCATCCTGTCGGATAAGCTCCGGAAGCAAAAGGTCAAGCTCGTCGACCTGTACCTGCGGAAAACCTTTGACGCCGCCTGGGCAATTCTCGAGGATGACAAAGTGCAGAAGGTCTTCTACCGCACCGAAGCGACGCGTGCCCGGTTTGATTCGGCACTGAAGGAGGCCGATCGGGAGGAGTTCTTCAATGAGCACTGGAGCCCTGTTGCCGAGCTGTTTCGTGAAGATCGAAATGGGGCCAAAAGCATCAAAAAGGCGCTGAACTGGCTGCTCAATCTCGAGGCCGCCGACGGGTCCAAGCGAACCCACCGCCCCATCCTGGTCATTGATCTTTCGAAGGAGCAGGC
>CAZEOY010000403.1:3864-4149 GCA_964513835.1 uncultured Syntrophobacteraceae bacterium | reverse complement strand
ACCATGGTCGTCATCTATGTCATCCTCGGCTCGGCCATGTTCTGGCTTGCCTCCACTCCCTTCGCCGTGGTGGTGCCCGTTCTGATCGTGGGCATGGCCTTCGGCGGCTTCATGGGGCAGCTTGCATCGCTCACCGCGGATGCTTTCGGCTCCAGGCATCTTCCCATGAACTTCGGGGTCATGTTTGTGCCCTTCGGATTGGCGGCCTTCACCGGTCCGAGGCTTGCCGCCGGCATCAAGGTCACCTCGGGGAGCTATTCCCAGGCGTTCCTCATTGGAAGTATT
>CAZEOY010000403.1:0-3854 GCA_964513835.1 uncultured Syntrophobacteraceae bacterium | reverse complement strand
ACCCTCGCGCTGGGGATCGGCCTCACCTTCGTGGGAAGAAAGCTTCTCAACAGGAGAATGGAGGCCGCTGCAGACAAGACCGCTCTGCCGGGCATGAAACCGTTGACCCAGGAAGCCTCGTAGCATTCTCAAAGAATTTGAACCCATCATGCCCTGCCGATGCGGCAGGGCTGCGAAAGGCGAAATCCCATGTCAGACCTGCCCAAAGGTGGAAGCTATCTCCTCGGGGCCACCGACCCCCAGAATGTGTTCACTCCGGAGGATTTTGAGGAAGAACATCGAATGATCGCCAGCACCGTCTCGCGCTTCCTGGCGGAGAAGGTCTTCCCGCACATGGACGAAATGGACGCCAAGAAGGATGGCCTGATGCGGGAGCTCCTTGGGGAGGCCGGCGAGCTGGGCCTCCTCGGGGCCGATATCCCGGAAGAGTACGACGGCACCGAGCTCGATGAGATCTGCTCGACCATCATCGCCGAAAAGATCGGGGCCGCGGGCTCTTTCGCCATAGCCCACGGCGGCCACACCGGCATCGGCAATCTGCCCATCGTCTACTTCGGCAACGAAGCCCAGAAGGCGGCCTACCTCCCCTCCATCGTCACCGCAGAAAAGATCGCGGCCTACGCGCTCACCGAGCCGGGCTCCGGCTCGGATGCGCTGTCGGCCAAGAGCAAGGCCGTCCTGAGCCCCGACGGCAAGCACTACATTCTGAACGGAGCCAAGACGTTCATCTCCAATGCCGGGATGGCGGACATTTTCATCGTCTACGCGAAGATCGACGGTGAGAAGTTCAGCGCGTTCATCGTGGACGGCAGCTCCGAGGGTCTCTCGACGGGCGCCGAAGAGCGGAAGATGGGACTCAAGGGCTCCTCCACCCGCAGCGTCTACTTCGACGACGTGAAGGTCCCCGTGGAAAACCTGCTCTTCGAGGCGGGCAAGGGCCACGTGGTCGCCTTCAACATCCTCAACATCGGTCGATACAAGGTGGCGGCCAACGCCGTGGGCGCAGCCAAGATGGCACTGGACCAGTCGGCGAGCTACGCCAACGAGCGCCGGCAGTTCAAGGTTCCCATCGCCTCCTTCGGGCTCATCAAGGAAAAACTGGCCGAGATGGCTGTGCGGATTTTCGCCGCCGAAAGCATGGTCTACCGGACGGGCGGCCTGCTCAACGATATGATGCACAGCCTGGATCGGAGCGGGCCGGACGGCGGACGGGTCACGGCCAAAGGGATCGAAGAGTACGCCCTGGAGTGTTCACTGGAAAAAGTGTTCGCCAGCGAAGTCGAGGCCTTTGTCGTCGATGAAGGCGTCCAGATCCACGGAGGCTACGGATTCATCGCCGAGTATCCCATCGAGAGGCTGTACCGGGACGCCCGCATCCGGAGGATCTTCGAAGGGACCAATGAAATCAACAGAAACCTGATCCCGACCACCCTGCTGCGCAGGGCGTCCAGGGGAGGGCTGCCCCTCCTGGAGGCGGTCAAAGAGCTGAAGGCGCGCATGGCATCGGGAATCTCGATCCGGGAGAATCCCGGGGACATGGTCCAGGCCGCCAAAGATGCCTTCCTGTTCACGCTGGGAGCCGCCCATGACAAATACGGTGAAGACCTGCTCAAAGAGCAGGAAATCCTCGGGCGGCTGGCGGACATGGCCATTTATGCCTACGGCATGGAAAGCTCGTGGCTGAGGGCTCGGAAGGCGGCATCAGTCAACGGGCAGAACGGCGCCAGCCACAAGGCGAACATGGCCACGGCATTCATTCACACGGCGATGGAAAAGCTGACGCAGGCGGCGGCAGAGATCCTGGCGGCCCTGGCGACGGGCGGCGAGCTGCGGGAAACGAAGACTGAGCTGGCCAGGCTCCTCCAATACGCGCCCATCGACATCATTTCTCTCAGGCGTGAAATCGCTCAGGAGATCTCGGAGGCCGGCAGGTACGCAACCTAGGTCAGCCAGGCGCAAATGGCTGCACGGTTGCTCTGAGTCCCCCTCCAAGACGGGAAGACGGGAGCCGACTTCAGCGATTTGCGCCCGAGCGTACTGGAGGCTGTCTCAAACCCTGGACGAAGCCGACTCTGACGAAATCCTTCGACGGTTCATTTTCCGGCCGAATTGAAGAGCTGAAGTTCAGTGACAGGTACGACTCGTCATTCCCGCAAGGGCGGGAATCCTGTTTCGGGAGCAAAACCATGGGTCTCGATCCCGAGGCACAAAGACTGTTGGATGCAGCCAAAGGGCTCGCACCCGTTGAAACGTTGTCGGTCGAGGAGGTTCGCACCCGATTCACCGAGGCATTCGGCGCCAGGGGTGAGCCCGAGCATGTGCACCAGGTGGAGGACCGCTCGATTCCGGGAGATGAAACGGAAATCCCCGTCCGCATCTTCACGCCCTCGGGATGTCCGCGTCTCCCCGTGCTGGTCTACTTCCATGGCGGCGGCGGTGTGGTCGGAAACCTCGAGACCCACGATGGTCTGTGCCGCACGCTGGCCAACCAGTCGGGGGCCATGGTCGTATCGGTGGCTTACCGGCTGGCACCCGAGCACAAGTACCCTGCCGCCTTGAACGACTGTTTTGCCGCTACGCGGTGGGTTTTCGATCACGCCGCTTCGATACAGGGCGATCCCCGTCGGATCGCCATCGGCGGCGACAGTGCAGGGGGCAGCCTGGCCGCGGGTGTTGCTTTGATGGCGCGAGACCTCGGGGACCCCAAACCCGTCTTTCAGCTCCTGTTTTACCCGATGACGGATTACTGCGATCCGGGCACCGAATCCTACAAAGAAAATGGAAAGGGATATTTGTTGACGATATCCGATATCCGATGGTTCCTTCATCACTATTTGCCCGATGATTTCCAACGTGACGACGCCTATTTATTCCCGCTGCAGAGCAGGGATCTCACCGATCTTCCGCCGGCTTTGATCATGACGGCTGAATACGATCCCCTGAGAGATGAAGGTGAAGCTTTTGCGAAGCGGCTGCAAGAATCTGGAGTGCCAGTCACTTATACATGTGTCAATGGGATGATGCATGGTTTTACCGTGATGTCCGGCAGGTTGAAGAGAGGGAAGTCAGCCATAGAGGAAGCCGCCCTTCATTTGAAAGCTGTATTTCAAAAATGCAGATTTTCATGACTCATTTCCACGGCAACCCGCTGCAGCCCAAAGCATATTCCCACTATCCCCTGAGAGCTCCGTGCGTGTCTGGCGCAGCATAAAGGCTGAAGAAATGGTTATGCGGAAGAATGAGGGTGACAAGGAAGAATTCGAGGCGGTCATCGAATCGGTCCATGCAGTGCAATCTGCCCACCCGGCGGTCAAATTCGAGGTATTCGGCGAGGAGATGATTGAAAAGGCTGTCAGGTCGAGCGGCAACAGTGGAAGAGTCTACCTGCCTCCCGAATGGGTAGGCCGTCGAGTGAAAATCATCCGTATCGACTGAGATGAAGCGGGGTGGAAATGGACGCGGTTGGCCAGGAGATCGTCATCAGGAGGCTGAAGGAAGAGGATGCCGAGGACGTGAGCGAGATCTACGGCCTCATCACTCAAAGCCCCGTCGCCGCAGACTTCAAGAGACTGGTTGCGGAGCATGCTCATCGAGATGACCATGAAGCACCTTTTGTGGCGGAGCTCAAGGGCAGGGTCGTGGGGTTCATGATCAGCTATGTCGTCACCCTCGGTTTCGGGGCCGAGGAGAGTGCCTACATAGCCACCATGGGGGTGCATCCCAGGTACATGGGCGAGGGCATCGGCACCCAAATGACCAGGGAGGTCTTCAGGTTCTACAGGGCGCGCGGCATCCAGCGCATGTTCACCTCGGTTCGGTGGGATTCCACGGACCTCCTCTCGTTCTGCAAAACC
>CAZEOY010000402.1:0-4152 GCA_964513835.1 uncultured Syntrophobacteraceae bacterium | reverse complement strand
GCCCACAAGGGAAGAATCGTGCGGATCAAGCTCACCTACGGGGACTCCAGCATTGACTTCTACAACACGGTGCATAAGGCTCTCACCAGCCGTTATGGCAAGCCCAGTGAGTGGAGGGGCAACCCTTTCGGCACGCTCAAGATCTGGAAATGGTCATTGCGGGATTCGAAACGAAACAGGATCAGTATCATCCTACAGCATTATGCGGGCGATGACGACTCGTTCACCCTGGGCAACTCAATCCGCCTGACCCACAGCAGCTTCATTGAAGAAGAATCGGCGTGTCACGCTAAGAAGCAGAAGGAAACAGAGGAAATTGTGGACAAGACCTCCCCGGTTCTGATGCCGGAAAAGATGGATCTGGAGTGGTTTTTGCCGCATTAGCTCAGAGTGAAACCTCAGAGCTGAAAAAGGATGATCAACCTGTTGCCATCGGGGAGCCGTTCGTAGGTCAGTTCACCCGCCAGCTGGCGGGTGAGGTAGACGCCCAGACCGCCGAGAGGCCTTTCACAGGCATCCCCACAAAGATCTGGGGTTTCGCACTGCATCGGATTGAATGGAGCCCCCCAGTCCCGAATCAGGATTCTCAGCACTCCTCTCTCATCCACACAGCATCCGATTTCGATTTCCCCATCACGATCAGGGTACGCATATTTGACGATATTGCTCAGAATCTCTTCCAGTGCCAGTTCGATCCTGAAGAGCCCTCTGGGGGATGTGGCCTGCTGCCTGAGAGTGTCCATGACGTGCGCCTGGAGCTTCTCAAGATTTTCCGGCCTGGCGGGCAATCGGGTACTCGTCATGATGACTTCCCTGAAAAAGTGAGGAGACACGGCCAAGGACCGATGCATGACCGCCCCCCAAAAGATTCTGCGCCGTACCAGGGGGAGTGCCCACCTGCTCGAACCTGTGCATTTTCCTCTCGAGATTCCAGGAGGCTGTCCGAGAACTGTCGTTTCGAGCGACAGCGAGAAATCTCGTTCATCGTAACACCACGAGTTTACGAGATTTGTCTCTCCGCTACGCTCCGTTCGAAATGACAAAAAGGTGTTCTCGGACAGCCTCCTAGGTGGGTGGGATTCCCATGCGGTTTCTGCATTCACTGCACTTGGTCAGATGCTCCCTTACATAATGAGTCTCCCAACGAATGATAGAGCGTGCGGTGGCCTCGAATATGCGCGGTCCGATGTCGGGGAACTGTTCCAGGGTCTTCTGAAATTTCTCGCGGGAGAGGGTGAGAGTCACCACCTCGGTTTCGGCTCTGAGGGTGTAGATTCTCTTCATCTCGCAGAACAGGGAGAGTCCCCCGACGTAATCCATTTCTCCAATTTCAACGAGCGACATCTCCTGGGGTTCTTCCAGCACCAGCCGGGCTTTGCCGGACAGAATGAGATATGCATTGGGATCGATCTCTTCCTGACGGAAGATCGTCTGACCCGGCCTGAATATCTGGCGCCTGCAAAGGTAGGCCAGCAGCTTGAGAGGCTCCAGAGGCAGCCCCGAAAGGATGGGAAGGTGCATGAGTAGCTGCAGGTTGTCCTTGCATTCCTTAGGACTCTGCTTTGACTCCGTGTACGAGCTCATAAAGAATCCCCTTCCTCTCCAGCAGTTCGTCAAAGGCCCCCATCTCCACGATCTTGCCAGCCTTCATGACAGCAATCTTATCATAGTTCCGGATGGTGTCCAGCCGGTGGGCAACGGCGATAATGGTGCTCCGACCCTTCCACCTCGAATCGAGGACGCCCTGAATCCGTTTCTGGGAGGCGTTGTCGAGGGCGGATGTGGCTTCGTCCAAGATCAGCAGAGGGGAGTTCTTGAGGAAGGTCCTGGCAATGGCCAGCTTCTGCCGCTGTCCTCCCGAAAGCCTGTCCCCTTTGGGGCCCACCCGAAATTCCATGCCGATCTCCACGATGCGCTCGAGGAGATCCTCTTCGATGAGAAGCTGCATGAGGTTCCTGGCAATGCGTTCCTGGGCGCCGGGAATATCCATGCGTGTCCTCCCGAACAGGATATTGTCAAGAATCGAGAGGGAAGGGAGGTAGCCCGACATGCGATAAAAGGTGAACGCCTCGGGGTGGTCGTCCTGGATCTGCTGCCTGAACTCGCGTCTGGCCTGAACGATGGATTCTTCAAATGCTGCATGGAGCTCTCCCGTCGTATGCACTCCCGACACAAAACGCAGAGCCAGTCTCAACAGCATGGCCTGTTCGACGCTGCTCAAATGGTCCGGACTCATGGATTCCAACTTCGGGAACAAGTCCCTGTAATCCTCGAATTCATCCGGCTCCATGGGGCTTTGCTCGAAGAAGAGAGCATCAGGTTCAATATTGCCCAGGATGTCCATGGTCTGAAGGGTTGCGTCGCGGCCGAGCTCCAAAAGGGGTTGTTTGAGCCCAAATTTCTCAAGAAACCATAAGAAATATTGATTTCTTGACAGGCTCTCCGGTTGAAATGCATCCTCCCGGGCGGTCCCAAAAGTCAAATTGGCTGCGACCGAGGAAAAGACCAAATACTTCTTGATGTCGAAAAACTCGATATCCTCCCCCAGAATATCTCCGAACTCGCTCTGGAACCGGTATCGAACGCGGATGATCTTCTCGTGGAGCTCCTCGGTCTCATCGCCCTCGATGACCGTGTTGAGACCGAACCGCAACACATCGATAAACAGTCCGACCTGCTGGATGGCCTCGATCATTTCATCAAGGCTGGGGAGTCTGGCGTCAGCGCCCTCTTCCCGGGAGTCGTAGATGGCTTCGCAGGCGTATCGCAAGTTTTCCTTGATGGTTCCATCGAATATGTAAGGGGTTTGGGCGACGATGCCCGCATTTCGAACCAGGTCCTGCTTGGTGAGCTCGAAGACTTCATGCCCCCCGATCTTCACGCTTCCCCCCGAATAACGGTAAAGTTGGCCTATACAGTGCACCAGGGTGCTCTTGCCGCTTCCCGAGAATCCAACAACAGCCAAGGATTGACCGGATTCAAGGTCGAAACTGACTTTTTGCAGGAGGTGGACTCTGGGTGCGACGCTGAAGGACAGATCGCGCACTTGAATGGAGGGCGTGAGCTCATAGGGCGGGCGGTCCGGAGGGGCCAGGGCAAATTCCGGCTGGTCATCGAAATACTCCATCAACCGACGGTAGCTCACCGTGGCGTCCTGATACGTCTGGTAAAACTCCATGAGCTCCTTCCACGGATCGTAGAGCTTTTCGTAAGCTGACAGGAAGGCTACGAGCGCCCCCAAATCGAACCGACCGCTGATGGCCAGATACCCCCCCACTATGAAAAGGATGAATGGCCCCATGTTCTGAAACAAATTGTTCAGGACCTTGATGGCATAGCGATAGATGTTCCAGCGCACACGCACGTGCAGGAGCTGTTGGACGATCTCGCCGAAACGTTTATTTTCGATGTGATAGCTTCCATTGCCGTGGACTTCGTGAATCCCCGAGATGGTCTCGCCGATCTTGCTGCTCAAAGTGCGGGTTGCATCGACCCGTTTCTTGTTCTCCGCATTGACGCGTCGCTGGAGCACGGGGACAGCGAAGAGAATGAGTGGATAGATCGTCAGGCTCAATCCCGCCAGCAGTGGGTTCAAATAAAACATGTATCCGGTGAAGGCCAGGAGGGTCAGAATGTTGTTGACCGGCACGGCAATGGCCTGCCCCACCAGTTCGCCCGCAGAGACCACCTCGGTCACCAGGGAGGAAACGACCATGCCCGATGAAGTCCTGCGGAAGAAGCTCATCGGCAGGGTGAGGATGTGGGCGTAGAGCTCCTTTCGCAGTCGGGCCAGAGTCTCCTGGCCCAGGTATGTTTGGATCACGTTGATGAAGAACTTGATCCCGCTGGCCAGAATGACTGCGGCCAGGTAAAGTCCGCAGTACAGAAACAGAAGATTCACTCTGCCAAGGCCAATGGCCTGGTTGACGATGCGCTTCTTCATCTCCAATGGGAAGACGCGGGCTGCGATGCTGACTGCAATGAGCACAAGCAACAGGGTCTGGAGTTTCCAGTTGCTCGTTTTGACCCAATAGAATAAAGGGCGCGTGGTGATCATGGGCCAGGAGCCTTATAGAAGCTTGGTTGAAAAGGCGTGGTCGGATTGCAGAAACTGCTCGGGGGCCTTTGAATACGCCTTTGTCTTTACATGTT
>CAZEOY010000401.1:0-4153 GCA_964513835.1 uncultured Syntrophobacteraceae bacterium | reverse complement strand
GGGGATCGTGGCCAGTGCTTCGGGGGGATCGGGCCTCACCTGGAGCTCGCGCAGCTCCAGGGTGTCCTGAACGAGCTTCTGGACTTCCGAATTGTTCATCGTCCGTTTGAACCCATCGAGCTTCTCTCTTACCAGTGAGTCCTGCCGTTCTCCGAGCTGGGGGTCGGGTTTGAGCAGGACGGTGGTGCGGTGGGGATTCTGAAGCATCATGGAGTCGATCAGCTTCGGCAGGAACATGCGATCGGAGGCAATGCGGGTTTTGACGTCAGCGAGGGGCCTTTCGAAGGCCAGGAGCGCCAGGGGGTCGCCGTCGTAGAGCCAGGTGGTGAGGGCCCGAAGCATGAGCACGAGCCCGCGCGGGTACATGCCCGTGTTGTTCTCGCGGAGCCGGAATTCCAGGGTATTGAGGGAAGCTTCGACCGTGCCGTCGTCGATCCCGTCGCGGGCCAGCTGAACCAGAGTATCCAGGATCAGCTTTTCCACTCTGCCGCCATCTTCGGGCTGGATGCCTTTGAGCCCAACCGAAAAGAACATCTGGCGCAACTCGTCCTCGAGGCCGTGGCCCGCGAGGTCATCGCCCAGTCCCGATTCGATGAGGGCCTTCCTCAAGGGGGCGCCGGGCATGCCCAGAAGCGAGTGGTTCAGGATGCTCAGAGCGAGGTTCATCACCGGATCCAGGGTTTCCCCCAGAAGCCAGTTGACCGTGACCATAGCTTTGGGAGCACCGGAGGCTCCTTCCTCGCCCTCTTTGGTAGCGGCGTAGAACCGGGTCAACTCGCGCGATGTGTCGAATGGAGGTTGGATGGGAATGGCCGAGTCGGCCTCCCGTCGGCTGAAGTCCCTCAAGGCCTCGTTCATGAGGCATAGGCGCTGCTCCGGGTCGTCGTCGCCATAGAAGAAGATGCGGGCGTTGGAGGGATGATAAAACTGCTCGTGAAAGGCCTTGAACTGCTCATAGGTCAGGGAGGGAATGACCTGCGGGTCCCCGCCCGAATCCAGGCCGTAGGTGATATCCGGGAAAAGCGACTGCTGCGAGTACTCGGCAAGAAGCGTGTCGGGGGAAGAGTAGGCTCCCTTCATCTCGTTGTAGACAACCCCTTTGAAGCTCAAAGGAGACTGGGGATCTTCGATGTCGTAATGCCAGCCTTCCTGTTCGAAAATCCGCGGCGTGATGCGGGGGTGGAAGACAGCGTCCAGATAGACGTCGATCAGGTTGTAGAAATCCTGCAAATTCTGACTGGCCACAGGATAGCAGGTCTTGTCCGGGTACGTGAACGCATTGAGGAACGTCTTGAGGGAGCCCTTGAGGAGCTCCACAAAAGGTTCCTTCACGGGGTATTTTCGCGACCCGCAGAGCACCGAGTGCTCCAGGATGTGGGCCACGCCCGTGGAATCCTTGGGGGGTGTGCGGAATACGATGCCGAAGACCTTGTTCTCGTCATCGTTGATCAACGAAAGCAGCTCGGCTCCCGTAGCCGCATGCCGGTAAATCCTTGCCAGGGTTTTCAGTTCAGGGATCTCCTGCTCCCGCAACAGCTCGAATCCGTGTTCCAATCCCATGTATGGCCTCCTGATTGGGGAATCATCCGAATCAACCGCTGAAATGGAGTGCTCCGCGTGCAGTGAATCAAAGGGAACGAGGTATGACCCTTGGTTGATGCAGTGCCCGACGCGATCCCGATTTCAACTGGACTAGAATCTAAGGGCTTTTACCCGGGATGTGAAGGGGAATTCCGCCGGGAAACGACGGATATCCACAGCCCATGAGCGAACGCTATGAGGTCTGTCCGCTGCGGTTCCGCCTCTGGCGGATGCCGACCTCCTCAAGGCCGATGCCGTACTTCCGGAGCCTGAAATAGAGCGTGGCCCGGTGAATGTTGAGAAGGTCGGCTGCCCGCGTCCTGTTGCCTCCGGTCCTTCGAAGGGCCTCCAGGAGTTGTTCTCTCTCGGCGTTGACGACAGCCAGCTGAAGCGGGTCCCCCGAAGGCTGCCGCGCCAGGGCTGCCGGCGAGGGTCTTTCCCCGGTACGCAGCAGACTCTCGGGAAGATGCTCCGTCCTGATGGTCGATCCCGCGCAGAGGGTGAGGACCCGCTCCATGACGTTTTCCAGCTCACGGATGTTTCCCGGCCACTCGTAGGCCATGAGGAGCCGCATCGTCTCCGGTGCAATCTACCGGACTTCCGAGGGTATCCGCCGGCGGAGCTTCATGATGAAGTGTCCGGCAAGAACCGGGATGTCTTCCTTGATCTCTCTCAAAGGGGGAAGCGTGATGGTGATCACGTTCAGGCGATAGAAGAGGTCCCTCCTGAAGTAGCCTTCTCGCATCCGCTCCTCCAGGTCCCGGTTGGTGGCCGCGATGACGCGGAAATCGATCGTCTTGGGCCTGGGAGCCCCCAGCGGCTCGATCTCCTTTTCCTGCAGCACCCTGAGAAGCTTCGCCTGCAAGCCGAGGGGCAGGTCGCCGATCTCGTCGAGAAAGATGGTCCCCTGGTGGGCGAGCTCGAACTTGCCCTGTTTCCCCGATTTCAGTGCCCCCGTGAAAGCTCCCGGATCGTAGCCGAACAGCTCCGATTCAAACAGCTCGCCCGGAATGGAGGCGCAGTTCACCCGGATGAAGGGGCGATCCCGCCTGGAACTCGCCTGGTGGATGGCGTGGGCAAAGATCTCCTTCCCCGTGCCGCTTTCGGCTGTCATCAGAATGGGGATGTCGGACGGCGCGAGCCTCATGGCGATCTCCTTTGCCCGCTTCAGCTTTTCGCTTGTCCCGATGACGTCCTCGAAAGAATACCTCGCTTGGTAGATCTCCCGGATTTCCTGCTCGTACCTTCGAACGGCGCTCTCGAGTTCGCGGATCTTGTGCTTGAGGGCGAGGAAGATCTTGAGGTCGTGGAAGATCATCTTGCCGACCACCCCGATGATCTTTCCTTCCTGTTTGATGGGGTAGCGGTTCACGATCACCTTGCGCCCGTTCATGTCGAAGGTCTCCCCGAAGTCCGGTTTGCCGCTCCGCACCACCTCCGGCAGGCCGCTCTGCGGCACTACCTCGCGAACGGGCCGCCCCACAGCCTCCTCGGCCTTCACGCCATAAAAAGGCTCGTTGGCCTTGCTGAAGTGGCGAATGATACCTTGGTCGTCGATGATGACCATTCCCTCGAAGGGGTTGTCGAGGACCGCCTGCAGCAACTGTGGCGGAACAAGGAGAAAGTTGAAATCCTCGGACATGACGCGCTCCTTCCCTTCAACGACTCAATGCTGAGCATCGCGATGGGCAGCACGTGTCGCACGAGGGAGCCCCTGGAGAAGCGGATCAGGTGGAACCTCCCGGTAATGAGCCCTTTCGGGGACCCCCTGCACCGGGTGGGAGTCCTTCGAAGGGACCTTGTGGAATCCGCGGCCGAGCTGTGGCGCACGGCGTATCCGGAGGTGTACGGCTCGCCCCATGAGCTCCTCCTCGACCCCAACCGGTACGAGTCCCTCATCGCCACGGAAGAGACCTGGGAGGAGGATTCGCTGCAGAAGGTCTACTGCATGTCCGTCGTTGAGGAAGTCGCTACGGGCAAAGTCATCGGGGCGAGTCTTCTCACGAAATTCGAGGCGAACCTCCAGGTCGAATTCTCCTTTACAGCCATTCACCCCGACTATCGCAGGAGGGATCTCACCGACGAGCTCCGCCGATTCACCCGGATCATCGCCCTCGACTCCGGCGCGGAGTATTTCACGACCTTTAGCGAGACCTGGCACGATATCACCCAGAACTGGTGCGTCAAGGGAGGGTGGAGGATCGCCGGCGTTTTCCCGGGAAACTTCATCCGCTGGAACGGCGAGAACGAGGAGTACCGGGGGTGCACGGTCCACTTCTACAAGTACGTGGGAAAGGGTGGTCAGTTTGCCACCCGACCGGACGAATGGCACCTCGCACCCGAGGTGCGGGAGGTGTGGGAGGTGCTGGAGCGGGTCAATCAGAAAATCGAGGACGTCTACCACGCAAGGATCCGGAAGCAAGTGATGCGGTCGTACGCCTTGAGTCCGTAGGGGCATCGGACACCCATGAAACGCACAGACGAGCCGGGAAAGGCGCGTCAATTGTACTGACTTGACAGGGCAATCGCATGAAATTTAGGCCAGCCTCAGCAGGTGTAGAAGGTAGTCGTT
>CAZEOY010000400.1:0-4157 GCA_964513835.1 uncultured Syntrophobacteraceae bacterium | reverse complement strand
TAGAAATATCTGAGGAATCTGAGAGGTGGATGGTCGACACGATATGATCAGCAGCGAACTCTCCTACCCCAGCCCCCCCAAAGGACCGTCCCGAACCTCAGCTCATGCCCTTTTTGGTGTTTTCGACGGTAATGTGAGAATCGAGAAACCCTTCACTCATGGAGAACGTGCTGATGTCTCTTTACATCAAGACGGAAGACTATGGAAAGCATGGGATCAGCAAGTATTCCGACCTGGCTCTGATTCGGGCAATCGTCCAGAAAGAGCTGAATATGGAGAGGGTGTTTGTTTCATTCGTGAATAAGCATGAATACATTCGGGTGGATTTTCTTTCTCCCCGCCCCCAGCGCTCCCCGAAGAGACGCCGATATCAGTCCAAGAATGCCGAGAAATCCCGTCAGGCGTAGCCCTCCGGGGCACCGTCGGTGCCCCCGCTTCTTTTACCTCTTCGTCATCCTCCCCCCACCCTCACTCGGGATCTCCACCAATGCAGGCGTGCTTGAATGTCCTCTGTGGGGCCTTCAGGAGAGCTCGTCCCCAAAGCTCCTGCACAGAATCGATTGGTCAGAGAGAAAGCGCTGGAGCCCCGGCGACAGCAGCAGATCCCGCTCCCTCTCCCGCTCAGCCAGGAGACTTGAGCCCATCCGTATCAAGTCCTCATCCACGTTGCCCGGATGGACCATCCATTCATTGACGCCCGGAGGCAACGTCCGGAATACCCTGTGAACCGTCTGAAGATCCCAGCGACCCATCAGCGCCGTCCCGTAAAACCGGTGGGGCGTCCGAAGCCCGGCCCGATGGATGGAGCGTTTGAAATTTGGGGAGAGGACGCGAGCGATAGCCGCATCACCCCATTGATTCAAGACGCTGTAAAGCCTGCGGGGCTTGAAGCCCGCTGGAATCTCCGGCGCACCGCCGGAGGTTTCGAAGGGATTTCGAATCCACGGTATGCCGTAACGATGGGCCACGTGAATAGCGGCGTCACGCACGCAGGGAATCGCATGGATATGCTTGTGGCTGTCGAGGTGTGTGGGCCGGATTCCATGGTCCAGGACCTTCTCCACCTGAAGGCTCAGCTCCCGCCTTATGGCGTCCTGCGACACACCTCGTCGGACCATGGCCGAAATCAGGCCCGACAGACCCCGAGGAAGCCGCCCTTCTTCGGTGACCAGTCCGCCCAGATCCCACGGTTTTGCCAGGGGCTTCAAATCCGTCAGAACGAGATGGACCCCGGCCCGAAGGTTTTCCGCGGAACGCAGCAGTGAGACGGCATGCTCGAAGGCTTCGCCGTTGGCCATGAGGGTCGTGCTCCTCAGGACCCCCTGCGCGGCGCAACGAATGATAGCCTCGTTGATGCCTCGAGCGTAGCCCATGTCGTCGGCATTGATGATCAGGATCCGGGGTTCCAAGGCTGCCTGGAGCTCCTTTCTTTTTGGATTGGGGATCGGCCAGCAGAACCCAGAATTCATGCGATCTGTGCTCGCCTTCTTCCGCTGAGGGATTCTCCGAAGTTCCTCAACTCCGAAGGATTTATTATTTTGCTCCGATTCGGCATGCGGATGCAACAGACAATCATCCCTCCGGTTCGTATTGAGCTTTTCATCGGATCTGAACTGCGGTATGTTCAATTTATGAAGGCCTGCCGCCCCCTGAACCCCTTCTACTCCTGCCGTTTCCCGTGCGACTGTTGAGCTTTGCATGATGGGCACGGCTGAGGTGCTGCGGCGGATGGGCGACGGTTTGGGTTGCTGGACCGCACAGTTAAATTGGGAAGGTATTCAAATAGGAATGTTCGGGAATCTAGACCCGTCACACAGAGGAGGAAGAGGGAATGGGGCTCGGCAGGAGGCACTGGCGGACAATGGCGATGGTGATGCTCATCATGACGGGGACCCTGCCGATCTCAGGTCCGCTTCAATCACTTTCGGCTGCTGACACCAAAGCCCTCAGCCTGGAGGACTGTATACAGATGGCGCTCGTAGCGGCGCCGGAGCTTCGAGAAGCCGATCAGGATGTGCTGGCCGCTCAGGCCGATCTCTCCCAGGCCAAGGCGGGGCAATGGGCCCAGATGGAGGTCATCGGCATTGCCGGCCCCGTCAATGATGCGGATCAGCCGCTGGTGACGGGTCGACTGAACGCCAACGGCAGGTTTCGCGGTCGTCTCAAGGAGCAGGACGAAGAGAGCATTGGGGTGTTCGGCCGTCTGGAGCTCGTGCTGATCCAGCCCCTCTACACATTTGGGAAGATTTCGAACCGCCAGGATGCGGCCGCCCGCGGGGTTGAGGTTCAGCGCATCGCCAGGGAGAAGAAGCGGGGAGACGTCATCCTCGGTGTCAAGGAGCTCTATTTTGCCCTCGTGGTGGCGCTCCAGGGCAAGGAAGCGGCCGCGGATGCCGATGCTTTCAATGAGGACGCCAAACGGCGGATCAAACGGCTTCTGGATGTGAACGCCAAAAACGTGGACCCGACAGACCTTCATCGACAGGAGGCTTTCGCCGCCGAGGTCAAGGCATTCCAGGCCAAAGCCGAATCGGGTGCTCAAATCGCCTCCCTGGCCCTCAAGAAGAAGATCGGTCTCCCTGCCGGTCAGGAGCTCAAGCTGAAGACGAGTGAGCTGCCCGATGCCGATCGTACCCTCGGCTCCCAGGAGGAGTACATTCAGGCGGCTTTGGAACGTCGCCCGGAGATCAAACAATTGGAGGAAGGCATCGAAGCCCAGCAATCGCTCGTCCATGCCGCCAAAGCGGACCTGTACCCATCGTTCTTTGGCGCTGCCATCGGATCCTTCGCGGGAGCACCGGGCCGGGAGCGGTTGGACATCTCCTACCTACCTGACGACTTCAACCATGCTCAGGCGGGGCTCGTGCTGGGAGCCGAATGGCACCTGGACATGGGCATCGGTCGGGCCAAGGTGCGCAAAGAAGAGGCCAATTATCGGAAACTGCTGCACACCCGGGAGTTCGCGGAGCAGAACATCCCCATCGAAGTGGCCAAGTATTACCAGGACGTCCGGGAATATCAGGCCTCCTACCAGGCCTACGAGGAGGGGGCTGTGGCGGCGCGGCGATGGATCGTCTCGAGCTTCACGAGCTTCGATATCGGTGTGGGTACGGCCAAAGACATGTTCGATGCCATTGACCGCTATGGGAAGAACCAGGGGGAGTATCTGCTCGCCCTGTACAATTATCATGTGGCACTCGCCCGGCTCGATCATGCCATTGCAGAGTATCGAAACGCCAATCCCTGAGCCCCCGAACGGCATTTTTTGCGGTCTGCTCAGCGGTGTCGGGAGACGCAGGCCCGGGGGGCTGTGAGGACGCCCGGACAGGGTGACTCGGAATAGGTGACCAGAATAGAATCATGAAGATCGTTTCACGCTTGCTGCAGCTTTGGACGGCCTGGGTCATTACCAGACCCCGGCTGGTCCTGGCTTGTGTTTTCATCTCGGCCTGGGCGTCGATTTACGTCACCATGACCCGCCTGGAAGTTGTCACGGATCAGCTTGAGCTCATCTCACGATCTCATCCGCTCATCACCCTGAGTCAGCGTCTGGATGCTTTCAAATCCAGCGAATCTAGCTTCACCGTGGTGGTCACGGTGCCCACGCCTCAGAGAGCAGTAGCTTACGCCAATGCCTTGGCTGATCGTATTCAGAAGGATTCCGTCCATTTCAAGGAGGTATTCTATCGGATCAGCCCGGAGCACATTAAGCCGTGGGCCCTGTATTACCTGGAGCCGGATCAGATCCGTGAGATTCGAGATAGTCTCAAGAGCCACAAGGACCTCATCCGCACTCTCGCCGATAAACAGGATCTTCTGGCCTTTCTCAACGTGCTGAACCGCGGCATGGCCTCACGCATGGTGGGGGAGATGTTCACGGGGTTCCTGGACAATTCGAGCCAATCCGCCCCCCAGAAGGCTGTAGAGCAGGAAACCCTTGACCTCAGCCCGCTCATCGTGACCCTCGACGGTCTCTCGGCCTATCTTCGGGGAGAGAACACCTACAAATCGCCGTGGATATCCCTTTTTCAGAATGGAGGCGTGGATCTCGACCTGGAAGGCTACCTCTGGGAGGGAGACCGCAAGTATCTCCTGCTTGTGGTGTTTCCCAAAGAGGTGGGTGAGGGATTCAACGAGCTTCAGGGATCCCTGGATCA
>CAZEOY010000399.1:0-4163 GCA_964513835.1 uncultured Syntrophobacteraceae bacterium | reverse complement strand
AAATGCCATCAACCGGCGCATGGCCGTGGAGCTGCGGGATGCATTTCGAAGGATCAGGGAAGAGCGGGACGTCGGTGTCGTGGTTCTTTCGGGCGCCGGCGGGCAGACCTTCTGCTCGGGCGGCGACCTGGACGTCTTTCCATCCCTCACCGAGCACCAGACGTGCCTCAACTGGCTCGCTCACGAAGGCCTCGATGTTCAGAAGGCCATAACGGACTGCGAAAAAGTGGTCATCGCCAAGATCGATGGCCACTGCCTGGCCGGCGGGCTCGAGATCGCCCTGTGCTGCGACCTGCTCTACGCCAAGGAATCCGCCAAGATGGGCCTTACGGAGATCAATATGGGGATTCTCCCCGGATGGGGTGGAACGGCCAGAATCGTTCGGAGCATGCCGATCTTCCGGGCTCGCGAGATCCTCTACAGCGGCCGGAAGGATTATACGGCTCGCGACATGTTTGAAATGGGTCTTCTCACACGGGTCTTCAAGGACGAGGAATTCGAGGAACAATTCGAAAAGGCCGTCGCCCTGCTCGCCGCCAAGAAGCCCGTCGCTCTTCGGATGGGCAAGGAAATCATGGCCAGGTCGGCGGATGGAGGCCACATCGATGCGGCCCTCGCCGTCGAGCGAAACGGCATCCAGTGGCTGACCTACGCCCCGGATGTCCAGGCCATGATGGAACAATTCCGCAAGAGCGTGAAGAGCTAAAGGGGGACGGCGATGGATTTCAATTTCAGTGAAGAACAAGAGATGCTCCGCGAGACCATCCGCAAGTTCTGCCGCAATGAGCTGAACAAGGAAAAAGTGCGCTGGATGGATGAAAACTGCGACTTTGTCCCGGATGAAATATGGAATGGCCTGGTGGAGCTCGGAGTCCACGGCCTCTGCATTCCCGAGCAGTATGGCGGACTCGGCCAGGGGCATGTCGATCAGATGGTGGTGATGGAAGAGCTGGCCACGGCTTCGGCTGCCGTCGCGCTCGGCGTCGGCGCGACCTTGTCGTTTGGGGCCACTCCCCTCGTGCACCTGGGGACGGAAGAGCAGAAAGAGCGCCACCTGCCGCGCATTGCGGAGGGGCGCGAAAAATGGGCCATGGCCCTGACCGAGCCTGAGGGGGGAACGGACATTCTGGGCGCGATGCGGTCCAAAGCCGAAGACAAGGGAGACCACTGGCTTCTGAACGGCCGCAAGATCTTCATTACCGGCGCTCACGTGGCGGACTACATCATGACCGTCGCCATCACCGATCCCGAAGCGAAGCGGGCCGACGGATGCAGCATCTTTATCGTACCGCGCGAAACCGCGGGACTTGAAACCCGCCTCATTCCCAAGCTGGGCTGCCACGCCTGCGGAGCAAACTTCGTCTACTACGACGACGTGCGCATTCCCAAGGAAAACCTGCTGGGCACGCTCAACGACGGCTGGCGGGGGCTGCTCAATGTCCTCAACCCCGAGCGCATCGGCACTGCCGTCCTGAGCCTTGGAGTTGCCAAGGCAGCCTTCAGGGATGCCTTTGAGTACGCCAAGGAGCGTAACGCCTTCGGAGGCCCCATCGCACGGTTCCAGAGCCTTCAGCACTACCTGGCGGATATCGCCATCGAAATCGAAAACGCACGGAACCTCATCTACAAGTGCGCCTGGCTGGCCGATCAGGGAAAGCCCATGCACATAGAGGCCTGCATGGCAAAGATCGTCGCTGCTCGGGCCTCGGAAAAGGCTGCCATCTGGGGCATGGAGATTCTCGGAGGCTACGGCTACACCATGGAATACGACATGCAGCGATACTTCAGGGATTACAAGCAGATGGTCTTCTCACCCATCTCGGACGAGATGGCCAAGAACATGATCATGCAGTTCATGGGCTACCCGAAGAGCTGGTAGCACAGTGAGCAGTGAGCAGTGAACGGTGAGCAGTCAATACTGCTGAGTTTACAGGTGGGCACGAAATTGCCGCCAGGAGGAATCACAACCTCCATAGTCCTCTACCTGCTCACTGCTCACTGCTCACTGCTCACTGCTCACTGCTCACGCACTGGAAAGGAGGCACAAAATGTACACTTTGGGCGACATTGCACGCTGTTCGGCCAGAACTTTTCCCGACCGAGCGGCAATCACCTTTGAAGGGCAGACCTTGACCTACGCCGAGCTCAATGAGCGCGTGAACAGGCTGTGCAACGCTCTTAGAGCTCTTGGCATCGGCAAAGGGGACCGCCTGGCGGTTCTTTCCGAGAACACTCACAAGTACCTGGAAATCTATTTTGCCGCCTTCAAGCTCGGCATCAGTGTCACTCCGCTCAACTTCCGGCTGGCCGACCCCGAGATCGTCCATATCCTCAACGATTCCGAGTCCACCGTGCTCTTTGCAGGCGACGGTTATGAAGAGCGGGCTCTGAAGATGGTGGGCGACCTTCCCGGAATCAGGCAACGGATCGCCATGGATAAGAGGGGGGCCGACGGCTACATCAGCTACGAAGACCTGCTGGCCGGCGCACGGACGGATGAGCCCGAGAGCGAACCGAACGAAGAAGACATGGCGATCCTGATGTATACCGGCGGCACCACCGGTCTTCCCAAGGGAGTGATGATGACCCACCGGGCACTCCTGACCGGATTTATCAGTACTGCATTGACCTTCTCTTTCTCGAAGCAGGACATCACCTGCTTCGTCCTGCCGCTTTTTCATGTCTCCTTCTGGCCCGCCTTCGCCCATTTGCTGGTCGGGGGCAGGGTGGTCATCATGAGAAGGCCCGAGGTCGACGGCGTTCTGAAGGTGATCCAGGATGAACAATGCACGCACATCAATGCCGTGCCGACGCTCTACAACTGGATGCTCCAGCTGGCCAATCCGGAGACCTACGATCTGTCCAGCCTCCGGATCATGACCTATGCAGGAAGCCCCTTCCCTCCCGAACTGCTCAAGAAGTGCATCGAGCGGTTTGGTCCCATATTCATGCAGGCCTATGGCATGACCGAGTTCATCGGGGGTACGAGCTTATCCATGGAAGATCATTGCCTCGAGGGCGAGCGTTCGCGGCTTCTCGCCAGTGCCGGCAGACCGATCATCGGAGTGGACGTGGCGGTGACCGGAATCGACGACAAGCCGCTTCCGCCCGGCGAGACAGGTGAAATTGTCCTTCGCGGCAAGTGCGTCATGAAGGGCTACTGGAAGAACCCCGACCTCACCGCCGAGACGCTGCGGGGCGGCTGGTATCACACGGGAGACATGGGCTACCTGGACAAGGAGGGATACCTGTTTCTCGTCGACCGCAAGGCCGACATGATCGTGACCGGAGGGGAAAACGTCTACCCCAAGGAGGTGGAGGACGTTCTCTACCAGCATCCTGCGGTGGCCATGGCCGCGGTGGTGTCGGCGCCGGACGAAAAATGGGGCGAGCGGGTTCAGGCGGTGGTGGTGCTCAAACCGGACCAGAAGGTCGCGGAAGAGGAACTGATCGCCCACTGCAAGAGCCGGTTGGCAGGGTATAAGTGCCCCAAGGCCATAGCTTTCCAGGACTCCCTGCCCACAACGGCCGTCGGCAAGATCCTTCGCAAGGACATCAAGAAGAGGTTCTGGCAAGGGTATGAGCGAACAATCAACTGACGGGGTGACAGTCATGAGTCCAGAATTCCAAAAGGATCCTTTCTTCAAAATCGACCCGGAGCCTCATTTGATCGGCGACATGGATCACTTGACCCACTTCCCGGGGGTCCAGATGTGGTGGAAGGCCATAGACGGAATCCGACGCCCCCTGCTTTCGGGCATACCGCAGGAGGCTTTGATGGGTATTGAGCCGTGGGAGATGGCGAAAAGTGCGGACCCAGCCAAATTGCTCGAGGCCATGGACAAGTATGGGGTGGACGTGGCCTGCCTTTTGCCCGAGTCCATGATGGACACCACGGGCTATACAAGCAGGTGGTGCAGCAATGGAGAGATGGCCAAGATCGTCGAGACTAATCCCGACCGGTTCATGTATCAGCCCAACCTCTCGCCGATAAAGCACAAAGGCGTGAAGAATACCATCTGGGAGCTCGAGTACTGGGTCAAGGAAAAGGGAGCCAGGATCTTCAAATACTACCCGCCCGAGGACACCTACATCAACGACGAAGAGCTTTGGCCTTTTTATGCAAAAGCCGAAGAGCTCGGAATCGTGCTCGATATACACAC
>CAZEOY010000398.1:0-4163 GCA_964513835.1 uncultured Syntrophobacteraceae bacterium | reverse complement strand
CTCCCTGTTCGCGCCTGCTCCCAGGCGCACGGACCCCGGCTTTCGCCGGGGTGACAAAAAAGGATGCATCTTTTGGACACCTTCTAAGGCCGCCCCCCATAGCCTCTCGCCCGCCTGCAACTTCCCTCCCCCTCACCTTCACCCTTCGTCTTTTGCCCGCCTTCATCTCTTAACCTCCCCGCCACCGCCCCGTAACACAAACTGTGGAAGATGGGGCCACTCTCAAGAGCAGCAGAGAGCCTCCCTTGTCGGCGAAGCCACCTCTGACCGGGTGAACCCCAGGGGTGGCTGCGCCCGGGGGTGGATACAAAACATGGCACCTCTGCCCTTGAGGGGAGGGTCCTGCGGTTATGGGGGGGGGTATCCCTCTCATGCTCGTCGGCCCTGCCCATTCCCCCCGGCGGCCCATTGCCGAATGAAGCCGCCATCAAGCGCTGCGGCGTCAAACCCCAGGCGGCGCACGAGCACCCCCTTTACCCAAGGGGGGCTCGGGGGGTTTGGGAGCATTCCGAATCTGGAGCTTGAAACGAGAAGCATGAAACTTTTTTCCAAATTGTGATGGGTTCGACACGGAATCGTAACAAGGCAGCACCACCCTGCACGGGTCGGATGAAGGGCGTTCCGCCAGAGGGCAGAGGCTGATGATGAGGCGACAATCGATGAAATATTCCCAGGATGACGAAGCGCTTCAGCCCGGGCTGGCGACCACCATCCGAAACCTCGAAGCCGGCGGTGCCATCAGGGACGCAGCCAAAGCTCCAAACGACTCCAACGAACGGCTGGACGATGTCGTCCGGGTCCTCAAAGTGCTCATGGACAACAAGTTCACCGGCTTCATCAAGCTCAACTTCAGCCAGGGCACCCTGGGACGCGTAGAGAAATTTGAAGAGATCCTCAAGAAATAGGGCGAAGACCCCTCTGCATTTGACAACCCTCCCATGGGGCGGGAAGCTTTTTCAACGAAAAGCCACTTCTTCGACATGAAACCGTAACAAACGACTCGTAAATTGGCTTCAGTAACCAAAGGAGAGGGGACCTACCCCGAAAAGAGGATCGCACAAGCGCTCCTCCCCTGAAGTGAAACGCCCATCAGATCTCAATCATGGCTTAAACGGGTACTTTGCTGACCTGATCCCTTCAGGCCCCAGGAAGCCCAAATCGAGAGCCCGCCAGCTTTTGATTTGGGCTTTTTTCATGGGCCCCTGCCGAGCTCTCCCATCATACGGGTGAAGACCGGGACCGACCGCGACGGGGCGAGGTCCTGAGGCTGAAGCGATGGAGAGAAAGGAGGTGGAAGGGAGGCAGGAGGAGCGAGCCGCAACAGGCCTCTCCCCAAGGTGTTTCCGGCAATCGCTGGAGACTGTGAAAGGTGTTTCAGGCTGGATGCCAGGACAGCATTCAGCTCCGCTTCAGATCAAGCCAAAACCCGGGTGACCGGGTGACGGAAAGCCCACGGGTCCGAAAGTGGCCGACCGCAGGAATGGAGGGGCTCAAAGCCCAATGAAACCGAGAAAGCCTGCAGGGAAGCAGCCCACGCCATCGGACGGCCGGGTTGCCTGAGGTGAAAGTCAAAGGAAAGAACTTGATTTCACATTCAGGAGGAAACTCAATGAAGAAGTTTCTCGCAAGCATCGCAGTAGGCGCCATGATGCTCGTCGGCGCCAGCCAGGCCATGGCCTTTTTCGAGCAGACTCACTTGATCCGTGTCGTCTACGACAAGACCATCAATACGGAAGTGGCCACCGACCTCGGCTCTATCGCGGATATCATCTCAACACCCGGCGATGCCATCTACGGCACTGGACCCGACTCCTATCTCGGCGGTGCCCTGGCTGGTTCAAGCTTCAGCAATCTCAATGTGGCCTACTTCGCCTTCGATATGGATGCGATCAATGTGTGGCTTTCGAGCAGCAACGATTCTCAGAACCTGACCAGCACCACTGCCTGGATGGGACTCAAGAACACCGTGCCCAGTGTCCAGAACAGATATTCTGAGTTGGCCTTGGGGAACACAACTGTCACACTTTCCACGGCCGATAATGTTGCATCATACTGGACCAAGCTCAACGGGAACGGCACAAAGATTGGGAATTTCAACACCTCATTCACCGGTGGTGCAGGCGAAATGAATCTCGGCGCTCTGGCAACTGGTGGAACCATTCAGCAGAATCTGTTCTTCTGGGACAACCCCAACCTTACTAATGGCTTGGCAGGAGTCAAGCTGGACCTGACCATCAAGACGCTGGCAGACGGCTCGACCATGGTGAGCAGTGCCGCTGTCCCCATCCCCGCATCGGTCCTACTCCTGGGGTCCGGTCTTCTTGGCCTGGTGGGTATTCGCAGAAGAAATGCAGGCAAATAGGCCTGAGTATGGATTGGCGATAAACTCATCTCCCAGTTCATCTCGGGTGAAGTTCGACGGAAACGCTTCTGAAGGAGAATACAATGAAGAAGAGCATCAAAACGCTGGCCGTTGCGGCCTCGGTGTTTGCCATGGCCGGAACGGCTCATGCAGCCAATGTCGATATCAACATCTACGGTGCCTCTGCCCAGTATCTGTTCTGGAACGACACCGCAGACAACTTCCTTGCCTCAAAGGGTTGTTCGAACATTACCCAGGCACAGGACTCTACCAAGAAGCACGGCATCACAAGCGGTACGGCATGCACGGGCTTTGGGGGCAACAACGTGACCATTCGCTATTCCTCCAAAGCATCGTTCGAGGCGGTTCGGTCGACCAAGGGCACTACCAATCCGGATGGCTGCCCCACCGCCTTTGAGCGCAAGATGGCCAGTTCCGTGACGGCCCCCAACACCCTCGTCTGTGTGCCTGTGACACTCGGTGCTTCCGATGTGGCCGGTGAGAGCTTCGTTCAGGAGAGCCACGGCCAGAAGTTCGGCCCTCTGGGGGGCGGACCGTACGATGTGGTCTTGAGCGGAGAAGATGCCAGTGGTTTGGCGTCCTACAATCCGCTCATCGTGCCCTTCGGGTTCTTTGTCAACCAGGCTGTCAAGGCTGATCAGTGTAGCGCCAATGCAGCTGCAAATGCAGGTGAATACTGTGCGAGCGACGCCGATTGCGGTGGAACTGCCGGGGCATGCGTGAACAGCACCATCAAGAACATCACTCGTCTGCAGGCGGTCAACATTTTTGCCGGATATGCCAGCGACTGGTCCGACTTCGGAGCCTATTTCGATGCTCAACCCATCGTGGCCTGCCTCCGCCATGCCGGTTCCGGCACGCACGCCACCATCGATTACGCTGTCGTTCGCGGCAACGGGTGGGGAAACGAACTGGCCAAATATGAGGAGACAAACCGCATCTGGTTCAACGAAGGATCCACGGACCTGATCAAGTGCGTGAACGGAAACACCACCTCTGCGACGAATGGCTCCCTCATTGGCGCCATCGGATATGCCGATTCCGATCAGGCCGTGGGTGTTGCCGGCACCAGCCAGAACGTAGTGCCGGTGAAGTACAATGGCGCCTTTGGGACCCGATACAACGTGCGCAACGGCAACTATGACTTCTGGTCGACCCAGTGGGTGTATGAGAATACCGGACGCACAAGCAGCCTCCAGCGACCGGTTGTCGACGGCCTCATGGCATTTGCCTCTGACCCGGCCAACATCCCTTCCACCAAGGCTAAGTTCTGGGCTACCAAGGACGAGGCAAAGTTCGCCAAGGACAACGACCAGAGCTATCCTTATTTCAGCGGAGCAATGAACCCTCAAACGCCTTAGGGTGGGCTTGCGTGGTATCCTGAGTCACGCATGATACTCTGGACCAAGGGGGGCTTCGGCCCCCTTTCTTTTTTCCGGGAGAAGAGTCCCACCGACATTGATCTTATCCCGGCAGAGGCTTTCACTCCCCCCTTAAGTGGGGCAGGCGGGTGTGCCTTCAATGTAGGAAAACACACCCCTGCCCCACTCAAGGCGGAATTCACTCATTAGGGGGGCACTAGCGTGGATTGATCGAGCGAGAGCAAATCGGCATGGGATGTGACCTGATCATTGCCGATGCGACTGTGGGGAGTGCTGCAGCGAGGTTTAGGCGCACCATCTCCCCTGCATCGTTGGAGAGGGCAGGGTTTAGGGGAGCGCAGAGCCGACCTTCCCACACCCCGAGCCTCTCCCTGAGGCAGTGGGAACGGCCGGGAACC
>CAZEOY010000397.1:0-4165 GCA_964513835.1 uncultured Syntrophobacteraceae bacterium | reverse complement strand
ACTGGAGGAAATCACGCCGGAGGGAGCCATCCTCAGCTGGAAAGGGCAGCGATTTCACAAGAGCGTCTTTTGATCCCCCGGAACTTGATTGAACAGCATGCAAGCTCGTCGGGGGTGTTCTGCACTTACGCTCAGCGTGTTCGGCTGGCGACCGGTCGACATCCGTTACAGGCAAATCTCCCCTGTTCGACTCTCGATTTGTCGCTGAGCGTGGCTATAATTCAGTATGAAACTTTACCCGCCGAGGGAATTCGGGCGGAGGCCGAGATCTTTTGACAGAGAGGCATATGATGCGGTCAAAATCTGAATCGGCGGAGCCTGTCGAACCAGGGTACCCTTTATGCTGGAATGTTGGAGCCCCCTGCGAGGCTCTCATCCAGCACGCCCCGGTGATGTACTTTTCCGCTGATGCCAATGGGGTCATTCAGAATGTAAACAGCTTCTGGCTGGAGGTGACGGGGTATGAAGCAGGCCAGGTTGTGGGCAGGCATTTTGCGGACTTTGTGGCCGAAGGCCCTCAGAAGTCTTCGTTCGGTGTCACCTGGCAAACCCTCCTGGACACCGGGCGCCTGAAGGACGTCCCCATTCAGCTGCTCGGCAAGGACGGTCAGGCCCGGGAAATGCTCTGGTCCGCAATGGCCCAGACGGACGAGGAGGGAAGAGCTCAGCAGTATCTTGGAATCCTGATCAACGTTTCCGAGCTCCAGAAATCAGAGAAAAGGATACTCCAGCAGAACGAGTTCCTGAGAAATGTTCTGGAATCGTTGCCCCATCCATTCTACGTCCTCGACGCCGAAACCTACGTCATCAAGATGGCCAACTCAGCAGCTCGTTTCGGGCCTCTGACACCCACAACGACCTGCTACGCATTGACCCATCGTCGAAGTTCTCCGTGCACCGAGCCGGAGCACACCTGCCCTTTGGCCGTGGTGAAGCAGACCAGGAAACCGGTGACCGTCGAACATGTCCACTACGACCGGGACGGCAATCCCAGGGACTATGAAGTGCATGGGTACCCCATCTTCGACCAGCAGGGGAACGTCGTTCAGATGATCGAGTATTCCCTGGACATCACCGAGCGCAAGCAGATGGAGAAGGCGCTGCAGGAAAACGCCGAGAAGATCAAGCTCTTCGCCTACTCCATCTCACACGATTTGAAGAGCCCCCTCATTGGCATCCACGGACTGGTTCGCCTGCTCTGCAAACGCTACGACGAATATCTGGATGACCGGGGGAAGTCCTTTTGCAGCCAGATCCTGAAGACTTCCGAGCACGCCGTTGCCCTTGTCGAGGAAATCAATGCCTATATCAGGGCCAAGGAGGTCGCACTGCAGTTCGAATCCATGGATCCTCTCGAAGTACTGCACATGGTCCGGGAAGAATTCGGAGCGCTCCTGGGGGTTCGTCAAATTGCGTGGATCGAACCGGAATGCATCCCGACAATCCGAGCGGACAGGCAGTGCATGCTGCGCGTTTTCCGTAATCTCGTGGACAATGCCCTGAAATATGGAGGAGGCAAGCTGAGCCGCATCGAAATCGGTTATCAGGAGTCAGGTGAATTCCACACCTTTCTCGTCAAGGATAACGGTGTGGGCATCAAGCAGGAGGATTCCGACAAAATCTTCGAACAGTTTCAGCGCAACGAAACATCACGCGGCGTCGAGGGAACCGGTCTCGGCCTCGCCATTGTCAAAACCATCGTCGAGAAGCATCGCGGCCGCATCTGGCTCGAATCCCAGCCCGGGGTCCAGACTACCTTTTACATCTCTATCGCCAAGGATCTATAGAAACCTTTCATTTCAATACGTTCCATGAAAACGGCCCCTTTCAATAGATGAACGCACCACGCACTGGATGAAAAGGTCAGGGTCGCCATCCTTTGCGATGGACCTCCGTTTGAGCCATGCAGCTATTGTTTCGGAATCGGAATTCCCTTTTGTGGAAGCTTGAGCACCGCACCTTTAGCCAGGCCGACTCGTTCCACATGACCGGTCACCATCCCTCCTGACCGTTCATCCCAGAACACCACGTGGACGTGAGTCGATGTCGCGGGATGGGTCAGCTTTCCCACGGCGTCCTTCGCGTATATTCCAACGAGCCTGCCCCGGAGATCGGGATATTCGGCTTCGAATGGCTTGACCTCGCTTCGGAGTTGAAGGCTCTTGATCCTTGCATGGATTGGACAAGCCCCGTTGATGACATGAAACCTCAGTTCGCTGAATTCCCCTTCGACGGTGAACGGAAAAGGTCTTGATATATCATAGCCGGCCTTCGTAGCCGCATCACGTATGCAATCCTCGAAAACAACCGGGGGAATGCTCGTTTCGATCTTGCATTCGGTCCATGTGGGAACATAGGCTCCGACGAGCAGGGTTGCCTGCAGCTTCAGATCACTCATTGGCTGCAGCGTGCCGTCATCGGACACACCCGTGATGGTGACGTTGGAATCAAACACAGTGACTTCTCCCCTCAGTCTTTCCAGGGCGGCCACACCATAAAAATGGGGGCGATTGGCGATCTCATTCAGGGGAATACGGCCATGGTGCTCCTGTTTTCCTATGGCTTCATGCATGGCCCCGTATTGCATGATCGTACCATCCCATCCTTGTTGCGCCTGGCTGGAAATGTCCATGAAGCCCAGAACAGCGCATCCAAGAATGAAGGAACCCGTCAGGAAACGCTTCAGTGTCTGGATGTTCAAGCTGTCTCCTTTCCAACAAAGTTGAGCCCTGATCTCCTCATAGCAAAAAATCACATCCCACTGAGAAACCGGCAGTCATGCGAAGGAGGAGTCCGAAAAACCTGCCGCCAGACTTGCACCGCACATTGCTGTTGTTCCAAATTCGAGCAGTGTTGCACAGCGTTGACTGTAAATCCGTTGCTGATTGTATAACACTCTTTGAACGTACTCTCTTGAGACTTTCGGTCAAGTACATTCATGTCGGACGTTCATTCGATTTGACAAAATCCACGATTGGTATTAGAGAGGTCCCTGCTTAAATCATCCATTACCACCATATGGGAATGATATGAACGAAGACACCGCCGAACAGTCGAAGCTCGACCCTTCCCCCCCTGAACAGAGTAAGACGACGGGCACCCCTTATGGAGCCGCCTTCTTCCGGTCTTTGATCCGGGATTCGTCAAGACCGGGCGGTTCCGCTTACGTGGCGACGTTCATCATTATGCTGGTGCTCTGGTGCGTGCTGTCGGGGAAGTTCGACCCTTTCCACTTGTCGCTGGGCGTGCTGTCCTGCGCCCTTGTTTCGTATTTCAGCGCGGACCTTCTCTTCGCCAGACCCCTGACCGGAAAATCTTTTCGGACGGCTTTCAGGTTTCTGGGGTACCTGCCCTGGCTGTTTTATCAAATTTTCCTTTCGGCTCTGCATGTCCTGTATCTTTCTTTTCACCCTCGGATGCTGGAATTGATAGACCCTCAGGTGGTCCGGTTTCGGAGCCGGTTGAGGAGCGACCTGGCCCAGATCGCCTTTGCCAATTCCATCACCTTGACGCCGGGCACCGTCACGATCTACGTCAATTTTCACCGGGACTTCAGTGTTCACGCCATCGACCGTCACAGCGGTGAGGGGCTTCCCGGGGAGATGGAACGGCGCATCGCGCGGGCCTTCGGGGAGGATTGAGGGTGGACGATTTCTTCCTGGGTTGCAGTATGTTTCTCGGTGGCCTCATGCTGCTTTCACTCTACCGGGGCATTTTCGGCCCCACGGTTCCGGACCGGATGATCGGAGTGAACGCCATCGGAACCAAGACAACGGTCATGCTGATTCTGATCGGCCTGCTTTACCACCGCCTGGACATGTTCGTCGACATCGCCCTGGCCTATGCCCTGCTCAACTTCATCGCGGTCCTGGCAGCCGCTCGGTACTTCCAGAAGCGGAAGGGGCTTTATTATGAAAAACCCTTCTAGCGCAGAGAGTGGCGCCCGGCTCGTTTCCAAAACCGGGATAACGTGCCGGCGCCGGCCCCGTGTGGGGCAATCGGGGGGGAGTGTATGGTGATCGATGTGATCGTCGTAATCTGCCTGGTGGCGGGGCTCATCTTTTTTACGGGCGGGACCGTGGGCCTCCTGCGCTTTCCCGACTTCTACTCCAGGCTGCATCCGGCCGGCAAGCTGGACACTTCGGGAGCTTTGCTGGTTCTTTTC
>CAZEOY010000396.1:0-4183 GCA_964513835.1 uncultured Syntrophobacteraceae bacterium | reverse complement strand
CCATTCAGACACAACGTCCCCTATTACATTCGTCACAATAGGCAGCTACCGCCACCCAGTTCTCCTCGCCCACGACCCGCGCGGGGTGAGGCACTTCAGGAGGAATCAGGAAGCAGGTGCCCGGTTCCAGCAGGTGGTCCCTGCCCTCAATGGTGATGATCGCCTTCCCCTTGATGGTGTAAACGACTTCCTCGCCAAGGTGAACATGGGCCGTCCCCACGGAACCTGGAGGGACGTCGATGTAGGCCATCTTCAGGTATCGGTTGCACGTGGTCTTTGGAGAGAAGAACACCTGCCTGAATACCTGCCCAAACTGCTCCTTCTTGAGGCCCTCTGTGCGTCTCAACACGGGCCCTTTGGCGTCAGTCATCGTCTTTTCCTGAGCCTTCTCTGTCCAGATCGATCTCTCTCACCCACACCGAGATTTGGATGGTTCTGAGGGGAATGGTGGCCAACACAAACGTCTTGTTTGTTGTGTCACGCTGTATCACCTTGCACCTCAAAGATCCCGGCACACAGCTGTTCTGAGAAAGGGTCCTTAATATGATGAAAGGCAGAGTGGACCCACTTAACATACTTCTTGCCTATGCTCGGTTCTGGGTCAACAACGATTAACCTTCTCCGGCGAGTAGGGGCAGCTAATCCTGACCGCAGCAAGGCTCTGGCCTGGAGGTCGTCGTTAGGCATAGAGTAGCCGATAACGCAAACCTCCGTGGCTTCGACGAGGCAGTTGAAAGCTTCGTGCCACAGTTCTCTCAAGAAACGCTCCGCCGGCGGCCTCTTGAAGGAGGTGGGCGGAATGATGAAGGGTGGCAGGTCGAGAACATCCCAAACGTCATAGTAAGAATGGTCCTTCATCCGACACACGCTTGGTGGATGAATCCACTCCACCGTCTCTGGATACTTGAGGCTAATGCCCTCTGGTATCATATACCAGTCAAGACTGCCATGCAGCTTGATAACCGTAACGGCCGACGAATCCCTCTGTCTCGAATTGAGCCTCCTCCGCTGGGTCCGTAATTCTTTTTCGATTAGTGTGTCCCAGTTGAAGGTCAGGATTACATCTCCATCTTGAAGCCTCCTCACGAAAGCTCGAAGGAGCGGCGACTTCTCCGCCTTAAAAGCCTTCCTGGCAATACAGTCCGTCAGCAAACGCAGCACGCTTTTTCTATGCTTCTCCCAATACCCCTCGTCAAAGAAACTCAGATCTTCCGCAGCCATCACGAGGCTGAGGAATTCCTCAAACGGGGGAAGGGACGCTGGTTCTCCGTTCCTGCGGAATTCGGGATACAAGAAGGCTAACGCGTCTTGGGTATTCTCCTTGTCCCCCTCATCCTCTCTCTCAGGAAGAGCCAACACCTCAGGGAACAAATTCATCAAAGTGGGTAATCCCATGCTCGCCGAAAAGCCACTCCCCAATACGAACACCCTCGCCGCTGGCATACACTGTCCCCCCTACAATGCTCTCTTAGCAAATACCCTCACATCAGCCAAGCGGCCTCTTAACTCGGGCCTTATCTCCGCGATGTCCTCCAATTTGCTTCTGAGTCTCGTTCTCATTTCCTCTCTTTTTTGGCCTCTAGTGGCGTGTGTCACCAACCTGTCCAGCTTTGTCACGTTGTCAACAAATTCGGGGTTCGCGTCGATGAAGAAAGCGAGTGCTCTGGCCTGCGATATCTTTGCGTTATCAATAGCTTTTTGCATGTCAATCTGGGCATTTCTCAATTCTTCCATTGTCTTCACCGACACTCGCCCCTCATGTCGGACTTCTTGCTCTTTGCGGTCCTCTATGATTTCCACGTAACGACCTAATCTCCCGAAATCGGCAGCATGTTTCGAAGCATTTTCTGTATGTCTTTTCACCTGATAAAACCAGTATTTCAGTTGAACAATCCAGGAAACCACAAGTTCGTTCTTAACTGAAGTCGCTAATGTGGAGAGAGCTTGAGCGTCGCTGAACTCGAAAATGTCTGAATGAGATACTTCGTTTTTCTCCCGCTGACGTAGATAGAGTGCGCAACGTTCGAAAGCCAAGACCAGCTCCTCGACGAAAAGGACTGAGAGCGCTCTTGTCCTTCGGACTCTCAGCCGCCAGGAACGCCAAGTCGTGAAAAGCAGAACAATTGCTGCGCCCAACGCACCAGAAACCAGGTTTGTTAGGAAGCTCCCCCAATCCGGCCTCGTGTCCTCACCGCCATGCGATGGTGCGGCTTGTCTTTTCGGCAAATCCTGACCAGGCGGGGCAACGTTTGTTCGCGCCGGACTTTGCAGAGCTGAATCCGACTGATGGAGCTGCCCTTGACATGCGGAGGGCGAGGCCTTCACCAAGACAGTTGGCAGTCCGACGAGCATCAACAAAATCAGAACTCTGAGTTGATTCATCATGGCGTTTTACTCAGAAGGGGCATCACTGCGGATGTAAGTAAAGGGGGAGCCACCAAAGATGAGGCAAGAATGCCCTTGCGGGGCACTCCCTTTACAATAGCCATCCGCATAGGACACAAGACGTATCGCGTCGCAGAAAACATCATCGCCAGCTCTCACTCGGAGTCGGTGTCACGCCGTTCGTGACTTTCTTCATCTGGATAAACGTCAATTCTCTTTGGTGGATGAATGTGAGGTGGCCAAGCCGGCGGCTTTGGGCCGCCGGGGTTCCAGGGTGGCAGCGGGGCGGCGGGAGGGCCGGGGGGAGGGCCGAGGAGGGTCTGGTAGGGCTCCCCGGTCTCCATGGCCCGCTGCATGGCATCGTAGATTTCCAGGATCACGCGCTTGGTGCGGTATTCGCCATGTTTCTGCTCGTCTTTGCGCTTGACGATTGGGAAGGTGTCCATGATGTAGGAGACGGCATCGCGTGGAGTGGGGAAGGCGGCGAGTAGCGATTGGCGAGCGGCGAGCGGCCTCCCCTCCCCGTCCACTTCTCCATTCGCCACTTGCCATTCACCATTCGCTGTCGCAGGCAGGTAGAGGTGGAAAAATGCGGCGTCCAACTCGCAGCGGAGAATGAAACGACGCTCCTCGTCCCAGCGGAAGGGCGGGCCGCTCCAACCGCAGTCCTGCGCGAACGGCTCCAGGTCCCATGCCGTGTAAGTCAGTTCCAGCACGCGGAGCAGGAGCCATCCGTGACAGGCTTGAAATTCGTTTGTCCATGAGTAGGCCTGGACGAAAGTGATGGGATGGATGACCGGAAGTTGTTTGATGATGAAATAGCTCAGACTGGCTCCGCCGATTTTCTGACGAACAACAAAATCCAAAGCGAATGCGTTTAGGGAGGACAATAACAACGCAGGTTCGCCTTCTTTGGAATACGTTGGAAGAATGATAGGAGCTTTGTGTCCGACCCCCACAACTGGAATAGACGCCTGAATCGCAGTGCGAATATCAGTGCCACGCGCGACGTCCCTTGTGGTGATCAGGAACCCCCTATTCCAGCCCATTTGACCGACCGCATGTTCAACCTCAACTCCCGGAACCCAATAACGAGGAAGAACGAGATACGACGGATCCTGGTGTTGCTCTGGCGAGGTTGCGTCAGCCGGAATCCCGCTCAAGTCCGCAACATCTGCCGAGCCAATAATGCTCCCGTATCGATGATCAAATTGGTGGATCATCTTCGCCTCGTAAAGCGGCAGATACTCCTCACCATCCTTGCGGAAGATGTTGCCCTCCAGCCGCCAGCCGTCGGCCTCCAACTGCTCCCGGGTTCGGAAAAGATGGGAGTCGTTGGACATGTGGAACATCGTCATGAACTTGATGCCCCACGGGTTTTCCTCTGGCCGGTCGCCCTGGGCCTCGCGGATGAGCACAGGCACGCGCCGATAGATAGCCTTTGTCAGCTCAGCGTCAGCGCGGCTACGGAAGATCGGGCAGGTGCGGGTATTGGGGTTCAGAAGCGCGATGTCAGCGGCTGTCAAAGAGATGTGACGGTCCTCCTCCCTCAGGTGCTCGACCCTGTGCAGGAAGAACGCGAAATCCGCACCATCTGGCGCGATATCGGGCCCGCCCATGGTGAGAAGGCAGAACTTCATGCGGGAATCCACGTCTGGGAAGAGCTTCTCTCGGTTTTCGAAATCATACAGGCTCACGAGTGCCCCGTTCTCCGTGAGGTCGGCGAAGAACTGTTTGTTGCTGTCGTCGGTAGCGATGCCGCTTGGGATGACTATTCCCGCACGGCCATTGCGGGATA
>CAZEOY010000395.1:1549-4212 GCA_964513835.1 uncultured Syntrophobacteraceae bacterium | reverse complement strand
CGATGCGCTGAACCCTCTGCCTGCGGTCCATCTGGAACAGACGGCCGTGAATGTCCATGTTTTCGTAGACTGTCAATTCATGATCCAGGTTGAGCGTCTGAGGGACCAGGCCACATTGCCGCTTGGCCTGAAGCGTGTCCCTTTCGATATGAAACCCGTGCAGATAAGCCTCTCCCGAGGTGGCGCGGGCCAGCCCCGTGAGAATCCTGATGGTGGTGGTCTTTCCCGACCCGTTCGGCCCGAGGTAGGCAAAGAGCTCACCGGCACCGACCCGGAGATTGATCCCTTTGAGGGCCTGAACAGACCCATAGTCCTTTTTCAGATTCTCGATTCGAATCACGGCAGCATTCGGGGAACAGTCGGCATGATGTCACGAGCTCGGTCGCCGGGGCAAAACAGTCCTATCTCAGAACAACCATCGCAATTTGGCCCCTGGGATCACTCCTGTCAAGGCCCTTTTCGAACCGCTTGCCGCCGGAGCTCCAACCGAAGGCTAACCGTGAACAGGCTTGGTGAAAGCTCATAAACACGGGCCATGGATGCTGTTGGATGCTTGACGATAAGGGGCGAAACAGATAAGGTGACAGGACTCAATTGAACGAAAGGTGACCGCGATGGCGACGGATCAAATGGAGGGCCTTTCCGCCAGCCTGGAAGATTACCTCGAAGTGATCTATCATCTGGAGCAATCCCAGAGAGTGGCCCGCGCCAAGGACATTGCGGATCAGATGAACGTCCAGCGCGCCTCTGTTACGGGTGCGCTCAAAGCACTGGCTTCGCGGGGCCTCATCAACTACAGCCCGTACAGTTACGTCACGCTGACGCCCGAGGGGCGGCGAATCGCCGTTGACATCATTCACCGCCACGATACCCTCAAAGAATTCTTCATGTCCACGCTCCAGCTCGACCCGGAGCAGGCGGAGGCCAATGCGTGCCGGATCGAGCACGCCATCGACCCCGTGGCCATCGATCGTCTGGTTCATTTCCTCGAATTCATGAAGCTCTGCCCCCGAACGGGCCTGGGCTGGCCCGACGGGTTCGCCCGTTTCTGTGCCAAAGGTTCACTCTCTTCAGACTGTCAGAGCTGCATACAGGAATGCCTCGAACGCCTCAACGACCCCAAATCCGAGGGCAAAGCCTGCTGTTGAACCATCTCACGGCCATCCCCTGCCTCCAATCATTCCGCCACATTGCGTGAATCATCCCCCGCCGAGCTTCCCGGAATCCCGTTCTGAAGTGCAAACTCGACCACAAAATCCAGAAGAGCCGAGCTCTCTCCGTAGGCGCGCTCGCAGAAACCCTGCCCCAGATGACGGGCGCTCTGTTCGAAATCGTCAATATAAGACTGCAGATCTTCAGTCTCATACCAGGAACGGTAGAGCTCAAGCCCTGCCTGGAGGCGATCCAGGAGCTCTCCCGTGAATGGATTCTTCTGGGTGATGGCCGAGTACAATGCAGGATTCTGGGCGAACATCCTCCCCAGGATGTTCATCTCAAGCCTGTAGCTCGGACTTGTGTAATCCATGGTTTCGGCAATATCAACGCCCAGCTCACGCAGGATTCTTCCCGTGAGCATCGTGGTCATGTGGAAGAGGACCTGAATGACGCTCATCATCCGATCATGGTGTTCAGGCGTGCATTCCTTGACCAGAAGCCCGGAGGAGAGGAACCGTTGCTTGAGCTTCTCCCAGTCTGCGGCGGCGACGCGCACGGGGCATGCCACCAGAGTCTGCCCCCTGAAAGAGGAGACGCGACCTCCGAACATGGGGTGCAGCCCGACCACGGAGCCCGAAGACTGCAGCATTTCCCGCACCGGCCCCACCTTCAAACTCGTCAGATCCATGATGAGCTGCCGGGGCCCGGTCAGCGGAACCAATTCCCGGATGATCTCCTCGGTCCGATGAAGCGGAACGGAAAACAGCAGGATATCCGAAGATTGTGCCAGGTCCCTCGCAGTAATCGCCGTGGTGAGGTCTGCAACGGAGACCTGGTAGCCCTGCTCCATGAAGAACCGGGAAAAGAGCTGTCCCATTTCCCCGAGTCCTCCGACGATCCCGACGCGGGCGGGGGGCTCCCAGGGGAAGGGCGTGGCCGCAGAATCTCCGAGCACCTCGATAACCGGCACGTTCTTTTTGCTATGGTCGGGTTTGAGCCCGAAAATCATGGCAAACTCAACCTCCTGCCTTCTGACGGTGGGGAAAGCACCCTCATCCGGCCCAAGAGTCTGCGGCACTCCACGGACGAGGGAACATACAAAGACAAAGGCCGCGAGCGTTGTGTCGCCCACGGCCCGCAGGTTGTTTCACCTGCCAAAAAAAGCCGTGGGGCCTGTTCAGGGTGCCCACGGCTCGATGCTTCAGCTTCCAAGGGAAGAGTCACATTCGGTGCATACCCTGAACGCTACCGGCAATAGCCACCGTAATAATAACAGCTGCAGTAAGTCAGGGTCTGCACATTTCTCTCCTCGGGTTGATGACGCGCCATCTATAGCCTCGAGGGCTCCATCCAGTCAAGACAATTTTGCAGATCTTTCGACTTGCAGGCATTGTGGCAGGCATTGGGCGTCAAGGTTTTCCCTACGCCCTGCGCAGCCCAACAGGCAGCGCACTACCATCGGCAGAAGATGCCTACTTCCTCTTGATGATCCTGCTGAAGATCCTTCC
>CAZEOY010000395.1:0-1539 GCA_964513835.1 uncultured Syntrophobacteraceae bacterium | reverse complement strand
GGTCTCCTCCGCGCGGAGCGCGCCGTGGGGGCAGACCTCGAGACAGCAGTAGCATCGGATGCATCGATTATAGTCGAACGTGGCGCGCTTCCCCTTGAAGCTGATGGCCCCCACGGGACAGTATTTGGCGCAATCCCGGCAAGACTTGCAGCCCTCGTCATCAATGACCGGGCGCTGAAGGAGATGCTGTCGCATGAGTCCATGCAGCGCTTTGGGGCCGAAGAGCATCGAGGCCATCTCCGGGAACTGGAACCCTTGTACCGGAGGCAGTTCGCCGATGACCTCCCGGGCGCCATCCACCAGCCCTGACTTCACCGCAACCGCATGAGTGAAGAGCTCTCCGGGCGACAGACCGAGCATCCGGCACACTGCAGCATCCAGGGAGAAGGCGTCGCGGCTGGCCATGATCACCCCCACGTGCCGGGGGATTCCTCCCTTGCCCGGCCCCGGCCCCTCCATGGCCAAGACACCGTCCAGAATGTTGAAGGAAGGTTTCAACGTGGCACAGATCCGAACGAGCAGTGCGGCAAACCGTTCACGATCCACACCCGCACGCAGGTGCCACTGGGGCTTTCTCAGTCCCACCACGCACCCGAAGAGATTCTTGACCGCCAGCGTCAATAACATCTGGCTGTGCGTCTTGAGCTTCGGCACGTTGATGATCACATCCGCCTTTACAGCATCTTCGGCGATTTCGATCTTCCCGAAAGGCTCCCCCACATCCACCTGGACGGAGGCCTTGAGCTCCCGGCACTCGACATTCAATCCACGAAGAGCCTCTGCAATGCCGCTTTCCTTCAGAATCTTTTCGAAGGACCCCATGGCCTGGCTGTCCGCTATGAGCACCCGAGCACCCCGGTCGAGGACGTATTGCACCACCGCCTTCACCACCAACGGGTGCGTCAGCATAGCCCGATCGGGTGGCGCAGGAGCCAGGAGATTGGGCTTGACCAGCACCCGGCTCCCAGGCTGAATCCCCTCTCCCCCCAGCTTAACCAGGCAGTCGCGGACCACCTCCCTCAGAATCGAGTCCTCATAGGACGCACGCTTGCACAACACCTGAATCATCTTCAGCCTTCCTCCCGGTTTATCGCCTGTGTGACCCGCCAGAAGCACGCCCTGATCTGCTTTAATGAACTCTTTACCCCTCCTCAGGACCGTTCACAACAGAAACCAGGAGCATCAGAAACGATGCCGGTGACGCAATGTGAGGATGGTTCACGTTGTCAGTTGCATGAGAGCGTGGTACTTAGGATGAGAGATCGTGGCGGGGAGGTCGCCACAGCGGAGTGAGTGTCAAAGGAGGATTTGGCGATGATCGATTTAATCAAGAAGACCATAATGGCAGGACTTGGCGCGGTTGTTTTAACCACCGAGAAGGTCCACGAGGTGACCAAGCGTTTTGTGGTGGAGGGCAAACTCTCGACCGAAGAAGCGGAAAAGCTGGCTGATGAACTGATCAAGAGCGGCGAAGAAAAGTGGGATGAAGCGAGCGGCAGGATTTCGGAGGGTATCCGAAAAGGTGTTGAGAGCATCGAC